>JBIOVR010000500.1:0-2665 GCA_044867875.1 Chitinophagaceae bacterium | reverse complement strand
ATCTATGTCACTAATAATCAACGAATTTCAAAGTGTCGATATTCCTCATTGAGGAACGGGTTTTGCAGATAAGCTAACTTTGCTTGGCTTGATAAAAATCTCCTTTTATGATCAGGGCAGAGTATAAAGACAAAGAAAGAATAGTAGACATCCTTGCCAACTCTTTTGATGATAATAAAAGCGTCAATTATATCGTCAAACAGGACAAAAAACGGAGTGAGAGGATGAAAAAACTCATGGAATATTCGTTTGATGTTTGTTATTTGTTTGGGAATATTTTTTTATCTGAAGATAAAAAAGGATGCGCCCTGATTGTGATGCCGGATAAGAAAAAAACAACTCTCAAATCAATCCTGTTGGATACTAAGTTGGCATTATCAGTGATCGGTTTATCTAATATAAAAAAGGCGATGAATCGGGAATCAAAGATCAATAATCTTCATCCTAAAGAACCTTTTTATTATTTATGGTTTATCGGTGTAGATCCTTTGGAACAGAACAAGGGGATCGGAACAAAACTTCTGAACGATGTGATCAATGAAGCGAAATCGAAAGGCAGATCTATTTATATTGAAACTTCCACTTTAAAAAATATTCCGTGGTATGAAAAATTTGGTTTTACTGTTTATGAGAAGCTTGATTTTGGTTATGAATTATTCTGTATGAAGAACGAATGAAAAGATTAAATGGAAATAGTCATGCTGGTACCAGGAACACAAATGCATTATGTCACTTTCGGCTTTATCTGTATCGAAATAGTAATTCTTTTTTACCTGGTCATTCATTGGCTGGCAAGACGTGATGATAAGGCAAGCTATCTAAATATAATTCTGATCATCTTACTCATCACGTACAATGTTACCGGGGGCCTTCTGCCTGATCCAAATATGCCAGGTTCATTTTTTGTTCAGGAATGTATTGCTTACGGAACTGGTTTTATTACGCCCTGCTATTTCCCTTATTTCGTTTATAAAGGTTTTGGATTGGAAAAAATGAGATTTCATGCTCGCAGAGGGGTCTTCTATTTTCTAATAGCGCCATATCTGCTTTTCATTGTTGTGTTTGCCATTTCCAATTTGGAGAAGGCTCAGAACATTTTAATTATACCTGTTTTGTATGCCGTTTGGGTTCTGGTTTCTCTTTACCGGGCTGTTCGATTTAAATATCAGGGTGATTTCAGCAGCAGGCATTCCAAAGAAGAAATTGCCATTCTTTTCCTGAGCATAACACCCTGGTTAGGATTGCCATTCATTACTTACTTCAACCTCAGCCAGCCCGTAGAAGCTGTTACAACCAACACAGGTTTCCTTCTCCTTTTGGCGCTTCATTTAAAACGGAACGTGCAGCAACTAAGAGAAGAGCATCAGAGATTGATAGAATCTGAACTTCGTTTATCGAACTGGAATGAAAAGTTGCAGGAGGAAGTAAATAAAAGAACGAAAGAATTAGAAAAGGTCACGAGTGAGGAACGGTTAGCGAAAAATTGTAAATCGTACCGTCTTACCAATCGTGAAATAGAAATTGTCAGGTTTATCTGGAAAGGTAATACTCATAAGCAAATTGCGGAATCACTGTTTATTTCTGAAAGAACAGTGGCTAAACATGTTCAGAATGTATTTGAAAAAGCACACGTATCAAACCGGGTAGAATTGTTGCATAAGCTGGGCTTATAAAATCAGTATCTGGTTCTCATCTATCAAAAAATAGTCATTTTTGCGTAGTAAAATAGTATGCTTTGCGTATATCATTTGCTGATTAAAGGCTTAAATTTTGTATTGCGTTAGGTGGAACATCTACAACGCTTCGTGGTATGGAATCACTGCTCCATTTTCTAAACAGCATCTATCCAATGTCGGATGGTTTGGTACTTCATCTATCGCAAATATTAAAGACAAAGGAATTAAGAAAAAGAGATTACCTGCTGAAAGCCGGACACATTTGCCGCATTATCTGTTTCATCAAGACAGGTCTTATGCGGTGTTTTTATATAAAAGGTGACAACGAGGTCTGTTCCTGGTTCATGAAGGAAGGTGATGTGATCGTTTCTATCGAAAGCTTTTTTGAGCAGAAAGAAAGTTATGAGTCCATACAGGCGCTGGAAGATTGTACAGTTTACTATATAGAGTACTCAGAACTTCAAAATATTTATCGCCAATTTCCAGAATTTAATTTTATTGGCCGTGTTTTGACTGAAAAATATTACAAGCTATGGGCGCAACAATTACATGGGCTGCGAATGCAACCGGCGGCTGACAGGTATAAATGGTTACTGCAAAATCATCCTGAGCTTATTTTAAGAGTTCCTGCTAAATATCTCGCTTCCTGGTTAGGCATCACCGAAGTAATGCTCAGTAAGATCAAAGGGAAGAAATAATTTCTTAAAATATTTTAATTCGGATCGCCTTGTTATGAACATATTTTTATAACCTCAAAATTAATACTCCATGAGACACTTTATCTTCATCAGCCTCACATTGATTTTGATTGTATCCTGTAATAAAGAAATCAATAATAACAAACACGATTTCCCAGGATACGTTGAAAATGTAAAAGCAGCACTCAAAGACAGTCTTTCTGCAAATGATTATGCATCCCTTGATTTTAACAGGACTGTTTTATCAAAAGTGGATAGTGTACATCTCTATATGTTGCGAATCCCCTTTAA
>JBIOVR010000499.1:0-2862 GCA_044867875.1 Chitinophagaceae bacterium | reverse complement strand
GTTTTTGAAGCAGGTTACTGATGATCTCTTCCTTTTTTCCGAGATATTCCCGACTTGATATTGAGTCAGTATAATAATTGCTCCATTCTGTTTTATCAGTGTTATTAAGATGCCTGATAACACTATCAAGATGCGAAATAAGATTAAACAATTTATTCTTACTGAAAGAGGTCGTCGGTTCTGTATGATTAGATTTCTTGCTCAGTTTGTTTTGAAGAAAAACATGCAGCCATACTCCGGGATTAAGCCTGCTTTTCCATGGTAAAAGTTTTGCAGTAAGATTTACAGGTATTCCATTTGGATAGCTATTCAGGTATGGTTGAATACTTGTTTTATGATAATGAGAAAGCAGAAGTGGAAATAAAAAAGATTCACAAAATTGTCGGTATGCTATCCAAGGAAGTGAAGGGTCATATTTTTCAAAAGATAAGGTGTCAATGAAAACAGGCTTCCCATCTAAGAACTGCACATTGTAAGGAGTAGCGTCTTTTAAGATCATTCCTTTGTCAATGGAGAGTTTTACAATTTCCAGTGTCAGCAGTGCTGCATCTTTCAATTGCTCAAAACACCATTCATACGGATAACTCGTGAATGAAACTTGTTCTGGCAACAGAGTAAGATACCAGTCGTCTGAATGCAAAATATTTTCAGTCACTTCTTCATGAGGGAGTAATAGTTTTTTTTCCTGGAGAAATGAGGAAAGACCTGACCTGGTTAATAAATCATAATGACTGGCGTATATTTTATTTACCTGCCTGTAAAATTTTCCCGAGGCTTGAAAAATAAAACCTGAAGGATCTTTGTAGGAAGCTGGATGTCGTATATGATCGGCCATTAGCTGTCTTTTGGAGGACCCTCATCCTTGTTTTTCCTTGAAAAGAATGATTTGATCTTCATCTTGATATTTTTGAAATAAACAGCCACTCCCAATACAGCCGCAATAATAACCTGTATAAGATAACTTCCACTGCCAGGATCAATATATAAGAGGTAAATATGCATTTTTAAAAATAATTCAGATTTGTTTTTGGTGTAAGACCAAGTAATGTTTCATACATCAGCTTGATAGTATTTTCAATATCATCCCGTTGGATCATTTCAACTGTTGTATGCATATATCTTAATGGGATCGAAATCAATACTGAAGGGCAACCATCATTTGAATAAGCAAAAGAATCCGTATCAGTGCCTGTACTTCTGCTTAAAGCTCTCCATTGCACAGGTATCTTTTTCTTGGTTGCAATATCTTCAACAAAACTTAAAAGTTTGTTGTGAACTGCAGGGGCATAAGCTAACGATGGCCCTTTGCCACATGCAATTTCGCCTTCCACAAGTTTACTGATCATTGGCGTAGTTGTATCATGTGTAACATCGGTTACAATTGCTATGTCCGGTTTAATTCTACGGGCAATCATTTCAGCACCACGTAAACCAATCTCTTCCTGCACCGCATTTACCACGTATAAGCCAAATGGCAATTTCTTATTGTTTTGTTTTAAAAGTCTTGCCACTTCTGCGATCATAAAACCACCGACACGGTTATCAAATGCACGGCCAATATAATAATTGTTAGCAATTTCATCGAAGCCGTCCTGGTAAGTGACTACAGCGCCAATATGAATACCGAGTTGCTCTACTTCTTTTTTATTTCTTGCGCCGCAATCAAGAAAAACATTATCAAGTTTCGGTTGTGGCTCTTTATGATCCGGATTACTTAATCTTGTATGGATCGCCGGCCATCCGAAAACTGCTTTTACAGGTCCTTTTTTCCCATGGATAATTACACGCTGTGCCGGGGCTATCTGTACATCAACACCTCCATTGCGTTTTAAATACAAAAGACCTTCAGGATTAACATAATTTACAAACCAGCTTATTTCATCAGCATGTGCTTCGATCACTACTTTAAATGCCGCATTTGGATTCACTATTCCAACAGCAGTGCCATATGGGTCGGTAAAACTTGTGTCAACATATGGTTTCAAATATTCAAGCCACAATTTTTGGCCGCTTGTTTCAAATCCAACAGGTGAAGCGTTGTTAATATAATTTTTTAAGAATGAAAAAGAGTTATCAGTGAGAATTGATCTTGATTTTTTAGAAGAAGCTTTTGCCATAGATAATTTTTATAAAGTCCAAAAATAGTTAAAACCTGTTCATTAGCCACAATAATAGACCAGAGAACATCATTAGCCCGTCAAGAACAAAATAATAGAGGTAGTCAGAAAAATTTCTTTTTGCATGTTTATAGATCGTTATAAGTAGTAATGCGGGAATAAGCAATATCCCAATATTGACCCATTTTATGCCCGTTTGGTTCAATAAAACGCTTAATACAAAAAAAACAATAATAGAAATTGCAAAGAGTATATCAATGCCCCTTTCATTAAAATAAGTGATCATACTGCGTATACCTTCCTTCTTATCATAATCCCGGTCACGGAAATCAAACAGGATGCAAATAGCATAAATAAAAAAAAATTGTCCCGCACAAAAGATGATCGCTTTCTCTGTTGCAACACTCCCTTCCATTAAAATTGGAAGAACAGCCGTTACATAGGTCCATGCCATTGCAAGAAAAATAGTTTTGCCAATAGCAATTTTTTTCAACCATTTAAAAGGGGTAAAGGAGATCTTTGGCGCTGAATATAAAAAAGTGAGTATTGCTGCCATACCAATATAAAACCAATGTTCTTTAATAAAGAAAAAACTTATGGCCGCGCCAATAAGACCTGTTATTGATAAAAGCAAATGATAGCTTTTATGTTTCTCATCCCACTGTAAACGTTGCGAAGGTGCAATGGAATACGGTGTTAACGCCCAATGAAAATTATAACTGCAAACTGTGGAAAAGAAAACAAA
>JBIOVR010000498.1:0-5232 GCA_044867875.1 Chitinophagaceae bacterium | reverse complement strand
TTTGACACTGATGGCCACCATACTAAAATGAATTCTGTCATCATAAGCGGATAAACCCAGCATATCCATTCATAAACGGTGACTTGTACTTCCTCATCTTTCATAAAATTGAATAGACCTGTATATTCATTTATTAAAGGGAGCAATCTAATAAAGACAAACGCAAATCCACAGACATAAGAACGTATCATGAACTGTTTGTGTAGCTTAAAGTTTTTCTTTATTGCAAACCAGAATGCTATAATAGTAGTGAATAGCCAAATGACAGCGAGTAACCCAAGAGAGGGTATTGAACCAGGTAATGGATAATTTGAGAGCAAATAAAAAACCATCAGTGCCGAAACAATTGAACCTCCTATGTAGAATTTTCCTGCTAATCGATGCCAACTCCTGAAGCGATTTCTGAAATAAGACCAAAATTGAAGAGGGCCTAAAATTAGAGTGCAGGCGGCACCAGAAAAATGGACAATAAGCCACCATCTTTCATCTTCTTTCCTCGGACTAAGAGATCCTTTAAAGTATGGTGATACACTATTAAAATAAAAATAGAATGATACAAATAGGATAGCAATCCAAAATACGATGACGAGCATTTTTTTAAAAAAGCTATTTTTCATTCTTATGGATATTCGTCGGGGAACCGCAATCTTGTTGCTAACACGTAAATATAGGAAGGTTTAAATAGTCATTAAATTTCAATACGGCGAAAATCAATCTTAGAAATTTCATCTGTATGTTGGATTGCCTTGTTTTATATGGTACGACTTTTTAATGTTTCCAAATGATGTTCATTATGATGAATAGTAAAATAAAGCATCTCTCTCAAAGTTACTTTTCCTAATAAAGGATGCGGCAGGATATAAACATCAAGATCTTTTTCGTTTTGTTTTTCAATTTTCGAGATCAACTTTTGTTTTTGCTCAGCATATTTCTTTATCAACTCATCCTTCTTTTCAAAACTAATAAACGGCGGAATGAATGGACCGCTTGCCCGACCTCCTGCAGCAAGCTTGGCTTTATATTTTGCCACCAATTCATCATAGGTTTTTGATGGGCGATTGGTTTTACCAAACAGGATTCGCAAAGCAAATTTTGGTAAACCATAAGCAAGCTGCAAAGGTTTTATAGCACGAATAAGATGATCGAGATTTTGACCGGCACTCCATTTTCCACCTGGAGAAGCTTCAAATTGTTCTTTGGTCAAAGGAGCAATGTAATTATTGAATGCATCTACATTTTCATTCAATGCTGAAATGATCTGTGACTTGTTGTGTATTTGCATGGCTACTTCTTTACTTCTATCATCTTCTCTCCTCTCGAAATAAATTTACCTATTGGCTCAATAAATTTTTCCAATCCCCCTTTTTTAAATAAACCGATCACTTCATCTTTCGCATTTTCTTTTACACTGATCAGCAATCCGCCATTTGTTTGCGGGTCGGGTAATAAAGTAAATGCTTCCATTACATTTACTCCCTTTTCAAATTTTATTTTATCGCTATAGCTGCTCCAGTTCCTTGTAGTTGCATCAGGAAAAATTCGCTGACTGATATATTCTTTAACGCCATCTGCCACCGGAATTTTATCATAATAAATTTCTGCACTTAAACCACTGCCTTCCGCCATTTCAATTAAGTGGCCAAACAAGCCGAAGCCTGTTACATCAGTCATTGCTGTCACTCCTTTTATTTTTCCCAACGCTTCACCGATCTTATTTAACGTTGTCATTTGTTCTATCATTAATTGCAAATGATCTTTTTTCAACAATCCTCTTTTTTGTCCAGTGGATAAAATGCCAACGCCCAGGGGTTTTGTAAGAAAGATAAGATCACCTTCTTCTGCGGAATTATTTTTTTTCAGGTTCTCTTTATTGACAATACCTGTAACTGCCAAACCAAAAATAGGTTCTGGCGAATCAATGCTGTGTCCGCCGGCTAATGGAATTCCTGCTTCATTGCAGATCGTTCTTCCTCCATCAATGATCTTTTGTGCAAGCTCAACAGGAAGCTTTTCAACCGGCCACCCGAGTATGGCAATTGCAAGTAGTGGTTTTCCACCCATGGCGTATACATCACTGATAGAATTTGCGGCGGCAATTCTTCCAAAATCAAAAGCATCATCAACGATCGGCATGAAGAAATCTGTAGTAGAAATTAATGCCATGCCATTTTCAAGATCATAAACAGCGGCATCATCCTTACTGCTGTTACCAACAAGAAGGTTTTTATTATCAGGGACTGAAAGATTAGTTTTTAAAATTTCATCTAAGACTTTTGGAGCGATCTTACAACCGCAGCCGGCGCCATGAGAATATTGCGTAAGTCGTATAGAGTCTATAGTCGGGAGTTCGGAGTTCATAGTCCCGCAAATCTCGGGTATAGACGGGAATTTATTATTTGTATTTTCTGCGTAAGACTATTGCCGCATTCTTATCAAGATCGGCCTTGAAACGAACATAAAAAATATCGTCGCCATCTTTTACTTGTAACAAACCAGTATTGGGAGGATATTTTCCAAGATTATTTGCGAATAATACTACAAGCAGAGAATCGCCTTCGGTTTCGGGCACATAAAATGTTTTTCTGAATGCCGTTGATTTTAGTCCCTGCTTTTCTATAAACATTTCGTCATTGATGATCACACTCACAGTATCACCATCTACTTCCCCGTTATCATACAAAGCGATCGACAGGCTATCAGATTTAAAATAAATTGTTTCAGAAGGAATAGATTCTCTTCCATCAACCAGGGAAGCGGCGGGTTTCAATTTCCTTCTGCTTCTTAGCTCCTGGAATTCATATTGTCCATCAGTTTTATTCTCGGTCACTTTTTTATCTGTTGCTGCTACATCTTTCTTTTCGTTTTGATCCGGCTGATTATTAACGGTAACAACAGGTTTGTTATCGGGAAGTTTGGTTTCTTGTTTAACAACAGGTACCTCTGGTTTCTTATCAACCGTGGTTGAATTAACAGCAACAACATTTTTCTTTTCATTCGGATCGGTTTGGTTATTGATGACTGTAGGAGTTGTTTTGTTATCCGGAAGCTTGGTCTCTGTTTTTACAGTGTTGGTTTCGGGTTTTTTCTCAACAGCATTTGTGCTTGCTACACCTACATCTTTCTTTTCAACCTGGATCGGCTGAGTGTTTACAACAACCGGGGTTGTTTTATTATCCGGAATCTTAGTCTCTTTTTTTACAGTATTGGTTTCAGGTTTTTTCTCAATGGTATTTGTATTTGCTACAACAACATCTTTCTTTTCTGTTTGATCAGGTTGATTGTTTGTCGCAGTCGAAGTTGTTGTAATAACAGTTAGATCAGTATTCTTCTGGACCGGTTTTGTTTCAGTTGGTGAAGTATTCTTTTTCTCCTCTTTCTTTACTGTGTTTTTAGCCACATCATTTTTATCTTCTTTAGCTGTTACAGGTTTTTTTTCAGGAGTTTTTTCTTTTGGTTTATCAAGTGCAAGCGTTTTTTGTAGGTCAAGGTCGCCGAGATGTTCATATAGTTTTGATTTACTCAGATCCTTTTCTTCTTTAGTATCCACCTTACCTGAAATAGCATAATACTTTTTTGTAAGATTTGTTTTCCAGTTGCCATCCAACGTCCATACATTCTCAGAAATATTTCTTCTTAAGGTATAAGTAACAAAAACCTTCTTCTCTGGTTTTTGAGGAAAGTTGTGAGTGATCACTTCATCATCTTCTACTTCACAGATATCACCGGTAATTTTTCCTTTAACCCTTTTTACAATGTAGTAAAGGGTATCATTTATAATGAAGGTTGAATAAGCATAGCCATATACTTTGCCATTATATTCGGTCAGGGCCATTTCAAATGATTGGTCTTTTCGGATCGTTGTACTGTCATTTGACAGAACACCGGTATAAACGCCATTTAATGATTGAGCAAATCCAAAAATGGGAATAAAGAAGAGCAGCAATAAAGAGTTAAGGTTTTTCATGATACACAGGCTGTTGGACTAGTTTTTTTGCATTTTCAGGAGTAACGGAATTACAATTGACTATATGTAATAACGAAATTATGTACTCCCGATTGTGCAAGCCTTTTGTGTACCATTTATCGTAATATTTCAGCAAAATGCGGAAACTTTCTATTGTATTATCCTCGTTTAAGAACTCAACGGCTTTTTTGGCTTCAAGACTACCCAGCCTATCCTTTATTCTCAAGATCGCATCGATCATTTTTTCTTTATCAAAGCAGCCATACTCTTCAACAATATGTTTAAGTCTTTCTTCAAAGGGAATTTCCAGGAAGTAAAGAGGTGCCCGGCGCATAGTACGCCATAGGTCATTGGGAATATTAATAAGACCGATTCGCTGACTTTCGTCTTCCAACCAGATCGGTGAATGGTCAATAATTAATTGAGGGTTAGAATTGGGATCATTGTTTGATTCATATCGCAGCGTTCGTAGCCGGATGCTCAATAGGTTTTCAAACATTTCTTGACTCGGCTGCGCTGGCATTCCAATATTTCCAAATGCGGAGCCTTTATGGTTGGCAATATCTTCAAGATCGATCACATGTTCTCCCGCCTTTTCTAATTCTTTGATCACTTCTGTTTTTCCTGCTCCTGTATAGCCGCCAAGAATTTTTAGATCAAAAGGAAGTTTGAAAGTATCAAGAACACGGGTTCTGAATTTCTTATAACCACCTATAAGGGTATGCACCTTGAACCCATATACATCAAGCAGCCAGCCAACAGCTCCGCTGCGCATACCACCGCGCCAACAATAAACCAAAATATTTTTCGGGCTCGGAGTTCGAAGTTCGGAGTCACCAACTCCCGACCCGATAGCTATCGGGTCTCGACTCTGAACTAATGACTCAGCTTCTTCCACTATCTTCTTCATCTTCGGTCCAAAAAAGTCAAGTCCATGTTTGATCGCTTTTTCACGACTCTCTTGTTTGTAGGCAGTTCCTACAATTGCTCTTTCTTCATCAGAAAATAATGGTAAGCTGTATGCGCCTGGTATATGTGCATGTTTATATTCAGCCGGGCTTCGAACATCAATTACTGTATAATGTTTCGATAGCTCAAGAAAGTATTCAATATTTATCTTTTCAATGGCCAAGGACAAGGTGTAAAATGGTCAAAAGAGATCGGGAGGAAAATTAATAAAATAACTGGTAAAAAAAGAGTCCGTCATTATTGACGAACTCCAATATCCGAACAGTCTAATAAAATTAGGATGATCGTGCTTCTATCCG
>JBIOVR010000497.1:0-3928 GCA_044867875.1 Chitinophagaceae bacterium | reverse complement strand
TTGTAAGTTTTCTCGAGGGTTTTTGCTGCATTATAGGCAGGCAATACCACTACAACTTTCTTCCCATGGATCATATACCGTGATTAATTTCCTGAAAATATAAAAGGTTGTTCAAAACATCAAATTATCGGGATTTCCGGATAAAGAATAACCGGTAATAAACCCGGTCAATTAATTTTTATATACTTAGAATTATCAACTTTAGCAGGATCAACCTTCTGCACAAGATAAATAAAATACATTTCATCTCCGACTATCCCCGGACTCCACTTTTTTAATAGATCAACTTGCAGATCGTTTCGTAAAATTGCTTTTTCCATATCCTGTTGACTGGTCCCATCTGATGATATCTGCGGAGCACTGTCCTTTATCCAAAGCACTCTTTGGTTGCCTTTATCTATGAATGCACCTAGCGAGGCTACTGCTTCCTGGAAATTCATTTGATCATTTCTTCTTTTACTCCAAATAATAAAACTTCCGAAATCGTTCATCTGGGGATAAAATAATTTTTTATCAAGATAGGTAGCAAGTGGAGATATTGTGAAATCAGTAATGCCAACAACAGGTAAACTATCCAGCTTATTTTCTTTAATGTAATTCGCAACTTCTTTGCTCGGGGAAAATTTGTATTGCATTTCCATTGCATATGCTACAATAACACCAATAACACTGAACGATAAAATTGTTGTAAAAAAGGGCTTACTTATTTTTTTGCCCAAACTTGCCAGGCTACTATGATATTTTTTCTCCGGATAATATTCGCTAAGCCAATAGCAAACAACCAACGCAATAAGTAAATAGCCACAATATCGGGAATGCATTAAAGCTGTATAATAGTAAACTGAAAAGAGACCGATTGTTGTACCCAAATAAAGCAACAGTATTAATGGCTTTCTTAAAAAAACGAGGATGCCAGCAGCAAAAATTATTATTGATAATAAAACCCATCCCGTGGAAAGAGTGTCTTTAAAATAAATAGTAGTATTCCAAAAATGTTCTTCGATCTGTGGAATATATAGATAGGTTGTAAATAGTTTGGATAACACCTCTCCCCACCTTGGAAGATCAAATAAACTACTTGCGTAAGGCGCTGGGAAAGAGTTGTCTTTGTCCGGCCATATTTGATAAAGTGAAAATGCAACACCAAGGATAAAAATGACCAGGCCGATTGCTAATTGCATCATTGCCTTTCTGTTTTTCTGCTGATAAAGAAAATAGTCCAATACAAGAATGCCGGCGATACAGCAGGCAATGACAACTGCATAGATGGTTACGTTTGCCAATAACGCAAGTAATACACCGATCAAAATATATTTTGTCATTCTGTTTTTGTATAAAGCACAAATACCAAAAACAAGCAATATTCCTAATGCATAACTTCTGCTTATAACGGCATACTCATACAATGGGAAATAACCAAAGGAAAATAAGATCTTATGAAGGTTGCTTAAAGGAGCATAACGATTAAAAATAAAAATGAAAAAAGTTGCGACCAGCAAATGAAAAGCCTGCATATAAATAGGGTCATGAGTTACCCTTGTTATCCAATAAAGAAAAAAATGCCAGAGAGCTGGATTCCCCTCATAATTCATATTGTCAAGCAACTGGGAGAGTGAATTGGCATCTCTTGCTACAAGCCAAGCCTGGTGTTCATCCCGCCACATTTCATGTGATAACATTCCAATTAAGGCTATCACAAAAAAACCGGCAGTGACCAGCAAGGCAAAACGAACAGGAGTGGTGGTCAAATTAATTTCCTTACGTGTTTGAGGTTGCGCCGGCGATGGTGCAGCGGATTTTGGCTGCTGGTAAAATTTCTTTTTCTTTCTTGATGCCATAATTGTGGCTATGAATTTAAAATAATAAATTCCGTTATCGAAAAAAATCATGTATTTTTTATCGGTACCGTACGTCCATCTCTTCTTTTATTTTCTGAGAATAAAAGTAGTAATGAAATAACTCCAAATACAACTACAAGGAGCAGCTGAAGTGTATGCAATAATGTAGCGAAGGTAAGTCCATCCTGTTGTGACAATCCATACAACACTAGTCCTTGAGACACTAGTAAATGATAAGCGCCTATTCCTCCCTGTACCGGTGCTGACATCCCTATTCCTCCTGCAACAAGCAGGAATAATGCTGCTCCAGCACCAAGTCCGCTGGTAAAAGGAAAGGCAAATAGAGCAACATACATCCCTAGGTAATATAAAGCCCAAATAAGTATTGAATGAAAGATAAATTGCCCTGGTTTTTTCAAGTTTGCAACTGAACGAAGCCCCTCAATAAAGCCTTTTATTAATTTTGAAATTGACGATTCAGTTCCTTTGATTTTATTTTTTCTTTTAAAATAGATAACCACTGCAATTAAAACTATCAACACAAATATTATTCCTGTTAAGATCAAAGGAGAATTTACCAGTTGATTAAATTTTTTAATAATGGGGTTAAAAATATTTTCGTTGAAAAAACTGCCGAGTCTTTTGAATTCAATCGCCGCAGCAAAAAGCATACACAGCAAAAGACTGATCACATCAATAGCCCTTTCTACTATCACTGTACCTAGTAATTTATTAAATGGTATAGATTCTGCTTTACTCAATGCCCCGCAACGGGAAACTTCTCCCAGCCTGGGTATTGCAAGATTGGCAAAATATCCAACCATCAGCGAGTAAGTAGTATTTTTAAGAGAAGGAGAATAGCCCATTGGCTCAATTAGTAATTTCCATCTATAAGCTCGAACGATAAAAGCAATAACAGAAATTAATCCAGATACAACAACCCAAAACATATTTGCATGCAAGATATCCTGGATTGTTTTTTTTACATCTACACCCCGAAATGCAATAAAGAGAAGCGCTGCTGCCACAACAAACAGAAATAAATATTTAAAGAATGAAAGCAGTTTTGGATTCATGCTGAAATAGCTTCTATTTAAGTATTTTGCAGTCTGAATTTAGGGATCATTACAAGTCAATTGTTTTAAAAATAACAGAGTAGGTTTCTTTATATAACGTTTAAAAATATGAATTTAGAAGCAACGATCACAGTTCTAAGAAGTAATTTTTTGCCGGATGGAAAGCAATGCAACTAAACAGTCAGATGACCTATATAAGGTAGACGGTGGTAAAGCGTACCACGAGGCAATACACGGAGGATTGGGGCCGTATGGATATTCGCTTTTGGCAAAACGAAGATCCGCAAAACTACAGCCTTATATTACGTCTGAGGATGAAATTTTGGAATATGGTGTGGGTCCCGGATGGAATCTTGCTAAGATCAAAGCAAAAAAGTTAAAAGGATTTGATATTGCATCGGCTATCCGCCCAGTGGTTGAGGAGCAAGGAATTGAATTTGTCGAAGAAATTACATTAAAAGATCTTGCCGCTTATGATATTGTGATCTGTAGTCATGTTTTGGAACATTTAATAACACCAACTGAGGCTTTAACCACAATTTTTAATTGTTTAAAACCGAATGGAAAAGCATTGTTGTTTGTGCCTTTTGATGTTGGAAGTAAATTCAGAAAGTATGATGCAGATGAACCCAATCATCATTTGTATGGCTGGAGTGTACAAAGCTTTGGTAATTTGGTAACGTTAAGTGGCTTTAAAATCTTAGAAGGAAAACTTCAGCGTTTTGGATATGAAAGAATTATTGCAAAATGGATTGAACGACTGAGTTTACCTCGTTGGGTATATACATTTTTACTTCGTATTGCTCTATTTATAAAGCCTGAATATGAAATAGCTTTCATTGTTGCTAAGCCTGCATAATTTCAGAATGATCTTTTTTTGAAAGAGATGCTTGATATTCAAAATATTTTTAAATGCTATTGTGTATTAAAATTTATGTTTTACACCCCGAAACTGCTTTAGTAGTTCTTTATCAGGCAACACGGTATTGCTTTTTTTGCCGATAAAGAAAAATT
>JBIOVR010000496.1:0-24114 GCA_044867875.1 Chitinophagaceae bacterium | reverse complement strand
AAGTGCAGACACAAAATAACCTTTCCATTTGTCGCTGTCAAAAAATTTGCTAAAGCTGAAATCGCCGTCTTCATCATCGAATACCCCTTTCGCATAATCTTTCGCAACATCTGTTGTTATATTCTCTACCACTTTTATGATTATTTTACCTGCCGTCGTGTTTGATAATTTTGCGATTTTGCTTACAGTGCCGGCGCCGGAAACGAAGAATGACAAAAGATAAGTTTTACCTCCTTCAATGGCAGCACCGGTCCAACTGATGTTATTAAATGCAGATTTTGCATCCTGTCCCTCAATTAGCCAGTTTGACAAGAATTGGCTGCCTGCGTCAATTGCAAATGATGTCAATGCCTCAATTATACCAGTTATTGGATCCTTGCCATCGATATCTTTGTACTGTATAGGGTTGTTATTGAAACAGGAATATGGACTAATCCATGGATACCTCTTTAATTCCGGCTCTACATTCCATCTTTTCGCTATACGCGGATCATATTCCCAAAATTCTGCAGTATAACTATTTCCTTCGCCCTTTATGTCGTCTGATTTTTCTTGACCATTAAACCCGTACCTGTAGCTGTTTGTAGCCGAATACTTACGTCCAGGCATTCCCATCCCGAAGGGATAGTAATCATTTGCAGTTACTACATCAGCTGTATAGTAGTCAATTGTAATTCCGCCCGCACTTACCTGTTTTTTCCGATCGCTCACTGTCACCAATACATTCCCTAAATGATTCGTCAGTTCGTAGTTCTTAAATCCGCGGACAAAACTTAGAATTGTCGGCGGCGTGAAAGCAGTTTTCATGTTCACGTTCCGATATACGATTCCAAGCCTACTGCTTCCATATAAATGTTGCTCGGTAAGTGTTAAGGGGAAGGATGAATAATTAGTTGTTTTCCCCGTACTGATGTAAGTTGCCATTACATTTCCCTGCGCATCACGAACGTACCATGTATAATCAACAGACGAATTTCCCTTTTGCACCCTTTTGCTAATCCTATTACCATCCGCATCATACGTGTACTGTATGTCTGTTACTGGATTATCGCTTGTAGCCGTTCGCACTATCTCTGTTATTTTTCCATATACATTCCAGATAACATTTGTAATGCTTGCTGCATTATCCTTAATTAAATTACCAACAGAATCATATGCATAATTGTTGGCACTTTGATTGTCCATGTCCACTGTATAGGCGGTGGCAGATACATTGTCGCGAACAAAATTCAACCGGTTATTGGTTAGCCTGCCATTTGTTTTATTATAGTTATAGGTAAGACTATCCATATTGAGGCCGGAACCAAAACCATTACGGAGATATTTAGTAATATTTCCGTTTGCATCATACGCAATTCGCTCTTTATATTCCTGCGTGCCTGTAAGACCGCTCCAGCTATTTGTATTTTGATTAAGTCCCGTAAATGCATCCATTGCTGTTAGCCTGTTCAACTGGTCATAACTATAGGCATATAGCATTGGCACATTGAACTTACTAATGTTCACCGCCATGCTGCTGATATTGCCATTATATAAAGGTTTGTATGATGTACCCAAATAAGCACTGGCACCTGGAAACGGATTTCCGCTATTGATGGGAGTATAATCACCGCTGAAATAATTAAGATTTAATCCATAGGCGTCACGAGCAACATATTGGTTGCTGTTGCCGACCTTGCCGTCATTGCCCATATCAAAATCAGGATTCAAGCTTGTACTATTAATGCCTTTCAGCCAACCTTGTAACGTGTAACCGTAATCCAAGCCCTGCACTTGTTGTTCACCTAAAACTATTCGTGCCAGCGGTCCGTGTTTATAATATTGATAGCGCGCATCTTTTTCCCAATAAACAGAGTCATAACTGGTCTCAGCAATTATAAGTTTATTTTCTGCATCATAGCTATACCTATGATACATTTGATCGGCCTGACCGGCCTGGTATGCTACATGATTTACTTTTCCACTAATTAAATCATATCGGTATACAATCCTTTTGAACCTGTTCCCATTTGCATTCATCACATTCGCCACCGCACTGAATGAACTGCTTCCATAATCTTGTAGTAAAGTGTCCACGTTACCATGAAAATCGTATGTATAAAATGTGGCCTGATTGTACTGCGCAGAATTATTCCCTACAGTAAAAGAAGAATAAGAAACACGGTTACGAAGGTTTGCCTGTGAAAGTGGCGCGGGTGTAATGCCCGTGAATCCCGAGTAGGCAATGTCATAAATAGTTTGTGTTATCTGTGATTTATTGGCAACCGAATTTGTGACCCAGCTGTCGAGTGATGCCTGCCTCCTGCTAATGCTATCATGCATTGCCTTTGTAGTAGCATTTTTTATTTGTCCTACCTCAGCAATGCGTCCTAAGTTGTCGTAAAGCGTGTAACTATATAACCTGTTGTTTTCCGAAGCACTGATAGTTCTTTGATAAGAATTTTGAGAAATAACCAATCTACCCAATCGATCATACCAAAAAGAACTTGAGCCAGCATCAGGAGTTTTTTGAGCGGTTGCCTGGTCAAGAGTGTTATAGCGATATTGTGTAAATAAATAATGATCAGGAACTTTAACTGTTCCATTGGTACGGGCAACCTTTACACTATCCAAAAAACCAGCGCTATAATTTGGTTGCACTCCTTCGGGTGGAATAGTCTTTACAAGGTTCCCAGCCTGATCGTAATAGTAAAGTGTATAGTGATATTCGCTTACCTGATGAGTGACCGTAAAGCTTTCATATTTATAAGCCTGTAGACATTTTGCACGATAGCTGCTGTCAAATATATTGACCAAAGAATCCCTGTAAGAAGTATACAACTCTTGTCCTTTGCTAACCGCAAAGAAAGCCGTATCACTACAATTATCAATTTCATCAATATGAACGGTTGGAAAAAGAGTTTCACCACGTCCGCAGAGTTTTGCAGTTGTGTTATCGCTTTCACAGGTTAATGGAAGCACTAGGCCACACTTTTGCTGGTATAATATTCTTACACTGTCATAACTAAGATTTGTCTTTAACCTGAAATTGAAATAAGCCGCAATTAAGTCTTCGCATTTATAAATTGTGTCTACGCGGTATTGTGCTTCGACCCTCGGTTTTGTTTCAGGATCAGATTGTGCTATAGCATTGCTGGATCCAATAAAACTTTGATTGTTACCATTTGTTGTTGCAGGATTCATGAAGCTGGCAAGGACGCTTCCCTTATTCGTGTTGGAAAAGCGAATGCTGTTTGACATCTGCGTTCGTGTATTATAGGTATATACAGGATGGCCCAGAACGGATTGGTATTGATACATCGGCGTGTATGTGGGAACTGCAAATCCGTTATATGATACAGGTAATTGTGGACAGCTCAGCGTTGTGTCCCACACTGTAATCATGTTGCACCATGATATGTCAGGATTGAACGGATCAGACAAAACCGGGGACAGTTTTGTTACAATACTATCAATAGTTGCCTTGCTTGGAAAAGATGAAAAGTCAAATTTTACAAAGGTCAAATTATTGCGGTACCATTGCGCCCCAAATCCCAAATCCTTCAATCCTGAACCCATCCATTTTTGAGGATTTACAACTTGTCCGGGAGGATATGAAGTAAGAATTCCGCTACAACTTAACAAATACTCTATGACCGGATAAAAGGTCTTCCGTTTTTTGATGTTTATCAAATTCCATTTGCTTAAGTTTGGATACAGGGTATTAAACTCGCTTACAATAGCCTGAAGAGTATCACATATTACTCCACCAGTAGAATTATTTGTCGAAACTGGAAAATTCAGAGCAATTCCTTGCGTGATTGGTGTTGTTGCGGAAGGCAGTACATAAGGTATATTGCATTGCTGTAGGAAAGCCATATACTCACTATAAGTTTTATTGTATCCAAGCTTTGCATTAAAGTAATTTGTAAAAAGAGTATAGTACTGCGCAAAACTTGTACTGTCGTTTGCTACAAGTCTGTAGGAACCTAAATAATCGTGGAGAAAATTTGAATAGGTTTGAGCCATTTGCTCACAACCAATGCATGCATTTTCGCTACCACATTGTAAAGCACCTGGTATCACAATAGGGTTTTGGAGATAAGTGCAATTAGTACCCGTAGTATTGCACAAAGTCCTAAGCGTTTGCAGATCATTTTCCGTCATATTGACCCCATATTTATTATTGACGTACGATGAAAAGTTGCTAAACCCTCCGTTATTGCTTTGGTAGCCGGAGTAGGCCTTCGATATCACCCCGCATTGACAAGAGTCAGGTTTTGACCAAACACTAATATTGCTATAAGATATTGGTTTATCGTAAGGCGGAGGATTTGTAATTGCATAACCATTACAGCCATCGACATTGAAGGTTCTGTTTAGGCTGTCAGCGTAATTACGGAGCACATCCGCGAAACTTTTAAACTTGTACGAACTTGTTGGTGCTACTGAACTTGCGCCAAAGGGGTGGTTTGCGTCAGAACCTTCTTTACATACCTGTATTAGTCTTGGAATTATAATTGCGGAATCTGCCGCGCTAAAACCGCATGGGCTTATCTGTTTCCACCATTGATTTGCGTATGCTGCACAGTTGGATGCATAATAATCTTTAATGCCATTTTGTATTTGTGCCTGAGAGGCGGCAACGTCAGAAATGCTGGTCGGCAGATTAAATCCATTTGCTTGCAAAAGTTCCATCGCATCGCTAAAATGAGGCTGATGATGGGCTACAAATAAAGTGGCGGCAGACTCGCTACCCGGCTGACCACTACAAGCAGTTTTTATTTGAGCATTGATGATTTCTTTTTTTACATCTAAATACATCTGTCTGAAAGAACGCCATGCCATGTCGAGATCGCCGGCACACATGGCCGTTGTGTCAAACCCGGTGTTACCGTATGTGCTGTAACAATTACTTACCAATGTGTCTTTGCATAACGCGGTAATTACTGCTATACCCCACATACTTATTCCCGAAGACCCATTAATATTATTATCCCTAAACTCTCTTAACTGTGACTCAAGTTTTGTTTTGTAATTATTTGTTCCGTTTGAATAGGTAGCGGCCAATGGATCTGAGTCAATTAACCCTGGCGTCCCATTGTATTTACTAAATGGAAGAGTATTATTGTTGGTAGGATTGAGATACCCTTTTTTCAGCGCATCCTGGTATGTATCCGTTGATTCAAATCTTCTATCCCATTGGTGACTGAGTGTTAATTGCTCAAATTGCAACAGTTTGCAATATTCAGGATGATAAGGCAACAAGGCCTCTGCCCATGACAATTTAAATTTCTGAGCAAATGCTTCAGGACCCAATTGTTGCGGTTGTACATAGTCACCAGCCTGTTCATCATAAACAACATCGGGATTACCATTTGCATCGACGTAATTAGTCGGCTTTCGAAAATTAGCCACCGAGGGCACATCATTAGCATCAACTTCAGTATAAAAAATCGAATATTTATCTTCCGTGCTGTCCAGGTTAGCATATTGCCCCGAGGGAGGGGTAAGATCAAACAGCATCGCTTTTCTTATTTCACTTAATTCAGTGCTTTTTCCACAGAGTTCATCGCAGTCCGCTTGCGCCTTTTCATAAGCTTCCCAAGCCATGTTCCTGTAAGTGGCACTATCCTGTGAAGAGATTCCTCCACGGCTCATAAATCGAACACGAAATTGTTCCCATGTTCCTAAACTGTCAGTACAACTTTGACAAGAAGGTTTGCACGATAAATTGGTGCTAAGTAATTGCCTCTGCTCAGTGATAAATGAATCTAATGTTCTGCAGGTATTTTTCTTTAGAAACACACTGTCTCTGTAATAATCAATTGCTGCCCTGCTGACGGATAATTTTTTAGTTACCTCATAGCTTCCTTCCTCCAGGTATTTAGAAAAATTCAGCGAAAATCCCACCGCTGCGTTTATACATGAAGTGTCAATGGCATTCATCGAAAAATTTCGTATGATGGTATCAAAAGGTTGCCCTCCAAGTTTTTGATTATTGCAATCATCTGTTATGATAATTTCAAGGTCATACAGACAATCATAACAAACGGCGACCTGATTACATCCATTTATCTGCAAGGACTGGGGATTTAACTGGTATGAAAATGCGTGAATGCCGGCCTTTGAGACAAGTAGGCCCTTCTTATTTTCCATCACCAAATCCTTAACAACTGTACTATTAGAATCTGCAATATTTTCCGTTATTGTTCTGCTATTTTTTGAAGCAAGCGTATCCAACTTAATACTATCAGGAACCGAGCCCGCCAAAGCTGTAGCAATGGTTCGCCCATGCATATCTGAATAGCTAACGCTATATTGGCCATTAGCATCTCGAACCATTGTTTTATAATAGTGAGAGAAATGACCCACTTCCGTTCCAAATAAAGCATCAAGTTCTTTTTGATCAGGAGTGCTGTAAAAGTATTTGGTCTCATGACCACTTTTCAAGGCATAGGTTGGCCCAACACCACTTTGGCTACTAATACGCCCGCTGTTATCCTGCACATATTCCACCTCGGTGAACGGATATCCTTTTGCATCAGGTATATACTGGTTGAATCCAATATTTTTTTCCGTATTGGCAGGAGAATAATATCGCGCCGCTCCGCTACTCGTGTCCATTGCATCGGCCTTTCGATTACAGTATGCGGAAGGATTGATCAAATAATCGAAATTATCTTTGTCATATGCACTTCCATTGATGCCCACATTAAAATTTTGCGAGTACTTTATTATGTTATCCAAAGTAGGAGCTGGTAAAACCTGGATCACAGGACGCCCCTGGTAATCATAAAAACTTTCGGCCACAACAGTTGTATTAGTTGTATTATCCTTGGTAACTGTTTGTCTTCCCCGCAGGCTCCCGTCAAAATATTGTATAACAACCTTACGTTTTCCTTCCTCTGCAAAACTGATCGTAGATTGCCAATTCAAGTTTCGCTGATGTCCATCATATTCAAAACGTCCCAGGCCACCTGTATATTCGGAACTCCAGTGTGTTTCCATTCTAGTATTGATTGCAGATGTTTGCACGGACCGAACACGATAAAACAAAGTTCCTTTACCGTCGTAGATTAATGGAACATTATAGGAAGTATTTGTAATCGTAATCCTGGATGCGTTGTTTTCGAAAATCAAAACAGGATCGGGAGATAGCGCATTGCCATACTTTCCACTGGCTAGAGCACTTGAATCAACATAAGTCCATTCAAGATCATATTCATCGGCAGCAACATTATTATTCCAACTCACCGGTAATTCATCCGCAGTAGTGCCTGATGGTAAAGCAGCATTAGACACGGATTGTATAGCATCCATTGTGCATGAAAAATTATACGCCGGAAAACTTTGTAATTCATTTGAAACCATCAAGGACTTCCAAACGGCCCACCCAACATTTGTACTGATACTTAAAATTTTTATTTTAACCCGATAGGCGCTGTTAAAAACATAGCTTGATTTATTGGTATAGGTTGCAGATGAGTCATAGTTAATCGTAAGCGACTTGTCTACCGAGTCAATAGAATTGTTGGCGCGGGTGCTGATTATACGCACCTGCACTGTCGCGGAAAATGCTGACTGCAAATAATATAAAGATGTCTCATTTATTTTTAAAGTAACAATATTTTGAACCTTGTATGGCTTTATCAATTTGCTATTATATGCAGGATCAAAGAATTTTGCATCTTCGACAATCGCAAATGAATCTACCTTTATTTGCTGCAGGTTTCCGTCCAACACTTTGACAACTGGCGGGTCAATACCGGCCCAGGCATGGATAGTTCCAAGCAGTTGTAAGGCAATAATTAATAAATAATGAAAGCAGAATATCTTCTTCATATTTCAATTAATATAAATTGGTTGTACCTAGAAATACTTTATAGTTCTCATAAGGCGGCAAGGCTATAAACTCATCTCCTTGCTTCTTAAAATATTTTGTCGTGTTAAACTGACCGAGGTCGATCTCTGATTCTTTATAATTAGTAAAGCTTGCTTCAATGATCGCATATGTATTAGTATCCTCAACTAAGGATTGAACGCCTGGATCATATAGTTCCGACGCTTGCACTGTACAAACCATTTTTGTGACAAATCCTGAAAGCTTGTCTATATAATATTCAACCCTCCTGTACTTGGATCCGCCGGGAAAATCAAGAATAATTCGCTTTTGTCCACTATCAACACTTAATGAGTAAGTGATGTCATCATGTTGTGTTAGAAAACTGTCGATTAACGCAAGAGGATTCTGCCCTGCAGAAATTAAGGAAGGTTTCGTGAGATACATTATTTTGTCTTCTTTAAAAAGAAGAATCATAAACTCATTGTTTCCAACAGCCTCGGTATTGTCCATCGAATACCAATATTGATTTCCAGTAATCTTGAACGTTCCGGTTAATGTATCGATGTAAACGGCTGGTTGCTGCTCTTTCGAATATTTATAGACAACATCAAAACTCAAATACTTTTTATTCCGGTAGTTATCAGACGTATTTTTTAGTTCTTCTAATAGCTCTAGCTTTTTGTAAAGCTGTCCCTGACATGTGAAAATCCAACAGAGGCATAGTGACAAACAAACTGCGTTCTTCATGATTAAGAAATTTTTATTGTTTTAACAAAGCGCTTCGCGTTTCATTGATACTTTTAATCCCTCTCTGTGTTTCTTTTTTTACTCTTATTAGTGTTCCGTCATCATCATATTCATAAAATGTTGTGTAATTATTTTCATCCAGTTCTGCCATCAGCCTCAGATTAACAGAATTGTAAACAAAGGATTTCATATTACTATTAAAAGGATGAATTCGGATATCGTCAAAATAAACAGAAGTAGTGCTGTTTGCCTGAAGGCCTACCGTAATGCTAGTTGCCACAGTTGGAATATTGAAAACACTTTCATATCGCTGCCAACCTTCAATAATATTACCTGTTGGTTTGAATGTATAGGTCTGTGCAGATCCTGCAAATGAAATAAATAGACTGTTATTTACATAAGAAACACAATTGCAATCCTGATCCTCTCTTACCCACGCACTGATCACCATTTTCTTTCCTTTGTATGGAAAAAATCCAATTTGTTTCGCATTAGTGTCCATTGATACAGATTGTAAACCCACTAACCCATTATAACATACATTGGTCGTGGTATTAAATTTTAAGGATGTTTTAAATGTCACCGTATCGGTTAGCAGGCTGAACTGCAAGCCAACAGATTGGTTTGGGTCAATCTTCAAACTGTATTTACCGGTATGCTTTTGACTAGAAACAATTTTATTTTTATTAATTCCGATATCAAAATGCCTGACTGAACTACAGGTATCGCAACTAAAGGTTTGATAATCGTAATCCTCGAAACTTTCAAAAGCAGATTCATTATAACGGCTGTTTTGGGTTACCGCTATAGGCATCGTCAAATCATACCCATATATTCCTGAGTTATATCGGCCAAGCGGATCCTTATTTTCTATTTCAAGTCCTTTACGATTGAATAACGTTTCTTCCCTCTTCCAAACCCATTTTGTAGAGTCGTATTGTGGATTTAACTGATTATTACTGAAGGCCCAAAAAGGTGAATAGTCGTTAAATGTACCGTCTGCCCGGATATTTGTCGCAGAAGAAGGATCTGTTTCCTTACGCGTGCTATAATAACCATAATTTCTATAGCTGCGCCAATTTCCAAGTCGTCCATCGACATAGCCATTGGACCTAACAAGACTTAAACTATCGGAGCTTGCGACCGAATCTTTTTTTATGCAAGTTGACCTGTCTAACGTATAATCTGCCGGACAGCCGTAGGTGTAATATGTTTTTCCAACCGCATCCATAGTTGAAAAAATCATATTCAGGCTGTTGGGACAGCCGTAATAGCAATTGGCGGCACGTATTTCTGCCTCAGTATTGTTATATACTTCCAGACCCAAAAGCGCAACATCACCATCATTAATTCCTTCTATTGTTATAGTGTGTATGCCTGCTGTTAGATGGATCGGGAAAATGTGCCAAATCTCAAAATTTCTCAGAACCTCACCATCCTCCAACTGTGTCACTAACTGCCCATCAATATAAAGTCGAATTCTATTATCCGCACCCATTCCGAAGTAATAGGTACCAGTCGTTGGAGTATAAAGTGTATCCGTAAACTGTAAATAAGGAGGGAAAGTTCCTCCGCAAAGCCATATTCCGGAGCGATTTAATGGCCCCATTACATCAGCTGGGCTACCGGGAAATACTGAACTCATTGATAGATTAGCACCACTTAATTTATTAGTTGGCTTTACATTCTTATTACTGACTGTATCACGAGCAGGTTTGGATTTACTAAAATTGGCCTTAACCTTACCACTTGCGTCAGTCTGCTTTGCCATAAAACCGCTCCCGCCTCCAAGAATACAATTGTTTGATGATTGACAAGCCCCAAGAGTATAGCCATCCACATTTACCCAAAAATTGTTATTGTCAATCCGGCTACAAGAAGTAAGATCTGACGAGTATATATAACTGCCACAGGCACTATAATTGATATCAGTATAATTTGCGAGACATATATTCAAACTGTCAATAACAGTGGCAGCTTGTGTACTGTACTTAACGCAATAATTGGGATTGTCGGGGTTTAGACTATATCCTACGGGGCAGCCTTTAATTTTTGTGCTGCATACAGGATTGGCTGTTGACCATGTCTGTCTGAATTCTGCCATTTCCGAAGCCAACACTTTGGAATTTGTATTTAAAACCAAATCATATTGTTGGGTAGTTCCATTTTTCACAACCGGGTTTTGTAACGTTGTGACAGAACCAATTGTTCCTGTGATATTTTTTCTTCCGGAGCGAATTATTTTTAAAGTGACATCGAACCCGTTATAAGCTGTACCATCCCTGTTGACCAGGTAAAAATATTTTGGACCTCCTTTTATTATACCAGAATCAATTGCCCAAACTTTAGTAGAAAACGCAAATGTTGCGAATGGCACTGTGCAGTTTGGCTGTTGAGTACCTGTTGCCTGCTTACCAACTACAAGAATCTCATCGCCACTTGATAAAAAGACACTGTCGGCTACGGGTAAGCCTGAAAGGATTTTTCCATCCCTAATAGTAACATGATTGAAAATGGCATTTATGTTTTTATAAGCGAGCCCCATTCCATCGTAGGCCCAGTGAGACGGATAATCAAAACTATATACCGGGTCATTAAATTCATTTTGAGTTCTTGTAAGTAACACGTCTCCTGTTTCGCTGTCATACATCAAATCCTTTGTAGAAACCTTGCTCCCCTTGTCAATGTGAATAACGCTATCAAGAATTCCGTATCGCTGAATCACTTTCAAAGTGGCCACTGATCGAAACTGAGTTTCTTCTCTCTGCGCCAGGTTCAAAAAAGATGGAATAACAAGAAAGGGTGGAATAAATGGAAGGGCAAACATATCAGTGTTCAGGTTGATATTATTACCATTGGTGATTGAAACCTGCTCACGCATATCAACCATCAATTCAACATCTTTACCAATAACAGCAGTCGTATCAATTTTCCCATCTGGACCAATGGTCATAGCCTGGTTGGACAACATCTTCTGATCGGGCTTCTGATCTACCACCTTATAAATGTTCTCGGTATAAATAACCGGATTGTTCGGATCCGTTTCTGCATATGTAGCCTCTGACCGGACCTTTCCATTCATATCATTTAACTCAATCTTAAATCCCTGAGATATAGTGACGTAATGCTTTGCATTTATTCTCAAAAAATTAGAAAGGGCAGGTTTATATCTCTTCTTTGTGTCATTGTCAAGCAATGTGCGATCTGTATACGTTGGAAAGTCAAAGGAGGTATAAAATTTTGTTTCATCGTAGCCATTTGCTGATTTAGTATTCTTATAATTAATCGTCCTACTCCTCACTTTGCTATATCCAACACTCGCAGACGGAAATAAAGACTCGCCTAATGGTTCTTCTGAATATCCCAGGGTAACTGGTCCTAACGCAGAAATTTTTTCGACATATTCGATGGGTTGATGAAAAGGATTTTCATCGCCTCCAATGCCAGGTTCATATGCCGCCACTCCACTACTAATAGTAGTGATCACATCATTAATTGTTTTTTGTGTTGTGTAAATGTACTCTCTTCCATAAGTGGCTGCCCGCTGTCCGGTCATCTTATCCCACTTATCGTAAATGGTTACTCTTTTAACCCGATGTCCCCCTCCATATTTTTTATAATTTGGATTATTTAAGCGCACAAACGATCTGCTCGTATCAATTTGCATTACCCAATTATTATTACGTGCAGTCTGATCGAAGGACTGAAATGCTGTTTTAATATTTGTCGCAAGGGAGAAAACCATTTTAACAGCTTCGCTCAAATCAAGCCCATCAGCCGTTTCCGAACCGGGATAGGCTTTTGAAGGAAGATTTAATCTAAGAAATTGAATAGCGGCTTTTGCCAAAGGGCTATTGCTTCCAGATCCATCTCCATTTAACGATATGCCACTAATCTTAAACCAAATCGTATTTGCATTTGTATAACCATAATTGCTCGCATCAAGTTCTGCGTAACAAGGAACATACTCGCCGCTATTTCCAAACTGATCAGCAGGCATCTTCACAAAGAGGCGAAAATAAATTTTGGAAATCCCATTTAAATATTTTTGATAAATGTCTGCTTTGCTGGTTACTGCCTGCGGCACAGAAATATATACATACAAATTATCTCCGCTACCTGTATAAAGCTGGTTTTGTGGATTAGGAATGTTGGGCGATGAGGCTAGTCCAATCAATTTAAAAAGCTGCATTGCCCGCTTGTTCTGAACGTATGCATAATCATCACTTTCAAAATCAACTTTAAGAGAGCCTCCAGATGGAAGAAAAATGGAATCCAAAGTCCACGCCACAGCATTTGTTGCAGCCGAACTGCTATCTTGTATTGCGTATGGATATTCTGCATTTGTTATTAGATTGGAGGGAGTTGAGCCAGGATTTTGTAAAGCACTTTTGTAATTTCCCCATTTGTCATAGGACTTAACATTGTAATCAGGATTGTTAGAGCTATAGGTAAAAATGTAAGGATTTTGTTTGCCCTTGTTATTACCGTTATAGCTGAACCAAATTTTCTTTAGCGTGAGCTTTCCCGAATCATTTATAGGTTTATTAATTCCTTTACAGAGTTCATAACTATATTCAAAATGTACGGTTTTTATAGGCTTTGCTGCCATTCCATTTTTTAAAAAATCTGCTTTACTATATAAATTAATTTCCTTAATTCTTTTTGCTGAGCCATCGTTGTACTTATGGCCCGCTTCATCAAGTGGAATTAAATCGATCCGATTTTCCACAATAAACGTGGCCACCATTGATTTCGACTCAATAGAATGCAGGTACCACATTTCTTTTTCGCCATAGACATAGCTCCCTTTATCGTCGCGATAATCCGACTTTAAACCATCGTTGAGCGTTACACTGTCTGCCACATAGGGGGCTCTCCACTTGTATGGATTGGTAATCCCGTTGATTTTGGAGTAGTTAAATTTAATGGCGTCACCTAAATCATCATTTGAAACACCGTTACCCGTTACATCAACATAATCGGTCGACAGGATGGCCGTTAACAAGAACGAATGGGCATACGCCGGCGTCTCCTCGCTATTGAAATACCAATCTTTTCCATTTTGATTTTTGGTGGTATTGTCAACTCCGTGATTATATCCCACCAATCCTGTTTCAATATTGCCTCGTGAATTTCCCTGAACAGAAAAATTTGCTTCTTTTTGTTTAAAATTATAAACCGGTATTCCATACACATATCGCCTACCGTCAGGATTGAGAACATCAATTTCTGAAATATGGTTTTCTTTCCGGAAACTGTTTATTCGTTTTTCCTTTAGGAGGATGTTGTTTACTGTATATTGATTCACTGCAGGCGGGTAAAGATTTAGTTGAGGGATAACTGCAAGAGTTGGCTGACCAGGGTATGACCATAATAGTTTTACAACTGCTTTACCCTTGTTTTCATAATAATCCATTTTTAATTTATACATCTGCCCCTGCACCAAATTCACCGTTGCGGAATTACTCTGAACACCGTGATCGTTCCATTGATTGATAACTAAAGAATCATTTAGCCAAAGGCGAACTCCGTCATCACTATTTGTGCTAAATGTGTATGTTCCAGTAACAGGCGCCTTAACTCTCCCGACCCGTCTGATGGAAAATTTATCTGTCGGAAAACCGGTGTATGGCGATTTCTTACCCCAGTCATAATTAACGGTTGCATCAATTCGCAGATCGGGATTACCACTAAAATTTAGTTGCTTATAATATTCTGCAGGCAGTCCGCTACCAATGCCCTCCAGATCTTCCATGTTGCTGACGTTGCAATTGTCCAAACTAAACTGGTTGACAGAATAGCTTTCGATATATTTTGAAAACCCTACTGCATCTGCCTCCTTTGCTGTCAAATACGTTATTACCTGCGTACGTTTTTCGCGTTCTGGCTTAACAGCATTTTGAGCAGTCAACAATGATTTTCCGATTTCTCTCTTGTTGCGATACCGAGTCAAATAATTTGTCGCCTGAATTACTGAACTGCTAATTCCCGCCTGATAAAGACCTACTGTAACCACATCGTCTCCGCCAATTGCATTATAGAAACTCTTTGAGTTAATCGGCTTTTCACCAGGGTTTCTCAGATAAGCCGCTTCAAAAGTTCCTGAATTATTTTTGAAATCAATGATACCACTCAGTGAATTATCTCCTAACCATGGCCCGTTTTGAGTAAACGCCCTGTTTATATTAAGATCAATACCACCATGCACAAGGTTTCCCATGCCGAAATCAACACTTACTCTGTTTGATTCATCCTTTGTGCGAATGAAATGATCATATACAAATCCAATGTCACCCCTGTATGCTCTGAACATACCGCCTGTTCCCTCCCCTGTAAGAGAAAATGCGTCATAAGTGTAAAATGGCACAGCGATATGTGGCATCGCAGGTTTTTCGCGGTATACAATTTCCTTCTCGCGGTTGAAATCAAGTAAAGCCGTCCTGTTTTTCGAACCATCCTGAAAATATAAATAACCATATGAAGGAACTGAAAGTAATGTGTCTTTAGGCAATATCCTCTGCTTAGAAACATAACCGCTGATATAGAAACTTGGATGGACAGTATTGATTTCAGCGCCTAGCTTACCAGTAAATGAAAACTGCGTACTGGTAAAAGGCATATTGATTGAAGGTACAAATGTGGGTGAAGCAAAAGAGATACTTGAAGAAAAGGAATTGCCTGCGCTTTTATTGTTTTTCTGATTCTCTACATCTTTTTTAAATTGAGTTACTCCGACTGACAGTTGCATAGCTTTAATACCTGCTCTTGAATTATATGGAAGTGAAGTAGTGAAGCTTCCATAATTGCCTTTATCCGTTGCATCGTACTGACCAAATTTTATAGTCAAGGAAGGGGCTATAGTTAATCCCTCCTGCGAATTATTCGTTATCGAAAGTCCTCCCGACAGAGGGCCTTTTGAACCAGTGCCCGAATTTATAGTTGCGTTTACAGAATTTTCTATTCCCCAACCTTTATAATTATTATGAAAAACTCCCAGGCTTGCACCCACATTAATAGGGGCACCTGTAATTTCCACATCTGCTCCTCCTGTTACACCAATTGTCTTGTTTTCGCGAATGCTTGTAATCTTTTTTATCGAATCGCTTTTCCCATTAAAATCATCGGGTAATCCTCTTAGGTTTCGCGTAATCGTTCCTGGGTTAACATTCCACCCAAGTCCCACCCAACTTGCCTCCTGATCCATTGATATTCCGCCTTTATATGATAGATTAATAGGATATCCACCAATATCCATTAATGGAATATTGTATGTAAAATCTCCGGAGAATAAATCCACAATATTGTTGGCATTGGCTGATTGAAATGCCTGCATTTCCGGCTGCGATGGTCCGCCAATAAAATGCTTTTGATTTGAATAGCTTTCATTAGGAAAATTATGAATCTTCTTGCTTTTCAGAGGTGAAGAAAAAAAATTTCCGTGCTCTTTTTCACTGGTGAATCGGGGTTGAAACCTGTTTAATTTTTCAAGTTTAAAATGAGATCCCGGGGGAATACAATCATCGTAAACATTAAATGAGTGGCCGATTCTATTGGCCAATACAAACTCAGTATAAAACAGTAAAAGAAAAAAACACGCAATTTTGCTAGAGTGGCGGCTGATTACATTTAGTATCATTCTCGTATATTCTTTAGGGTTGAATGACTAGTTTGGTTGACGGAATTCAAATTTTAGAAACCAGGATTCGTTTTTTGAGTTCACTAATTCTAAAACATAGACATGTTTGTCTACAAAATCACCGACGTTGGAAAAATCAAGTTGTTTAAAGTTTTCACCGTAGGCAACTGACAAATAATTTGAATCAAGAGTAACTTCCTTTTTTTGGGAATTAGTCACGTCATAGATTTTCATAGCTACTTCTTTATCTGCACTCTCGTTCAAATAAGCAAGTTTCAAAACGCCTTTACATAATGCATAACTGGCATCCAATTGCTGCTTTACTCTTATATAGAATTCCAATTCATTTTTTTGAACAGTTGCTTTGTCATTTTGAATCCTGAAAGCCCAGATTTCACTTTTAGCGATGGGAAAATTGTTGCTCTTTGCAGTAACCTGCCAGGCGTAGAGCTTTCCTGTTTCCAGTAGCGGAAGAGAAGGCGAATATTGCAACGTTGTAGATGCAAAATTAGATTGAAACTGCAAGGGAATATTATTCTGTATTGCATCTGATGCAGTTTGCAAATTGTTTATCTGGACCAGAACAAAATCATACCTCAGATTGTTAAATAGCTGTGGCGGCGATGGGGGTAGCCAGTTAAATATCGGGTGCTTAACGTCCAGGTCTTCATTATCAGAAGGCGAGACTAACATCGGTGGGCTGACAGGTTCCACCTCTATTACTTCACACTCTTCTGCTGAATTAACCAATGCGTCAGCAATAATTTGGACAACATTGTAACATACACGATAATTCCCAACAGGAATAAAATCTCCCTGACCAGTACTTAAATTATAACCGTTATTAAAAACATTGTATGAAACGGGAACCAGGGTGTTAGCCGTTATCATAGTCAGCCCCCGTGATAATGTTAAAATCTTTGATGTGCCTGATAAAATTTTTTGGTTTGTCGACGCTTCGATTAGAAGCAATTCTATTCTTACATTTATATTTCCAGTCGATGAGTTAAGTAGTGAAAGATTCCACAGCTGGCTCCTTTGCGTTATCCCAACCGGTGGAAGCTTGACCATTAAATTAACCTGGGCAGGTAATTTTATATGAACGATGATCAAAGCAAGAATTAGAATTTTTCTCATACTATTATAATTTCTTTATCAAAGTGTTTGTAACAGATTTACATCCCCCCATGTCATTGGTAATAAGTTCCCATGATTGCCGGGCAAAAAAGATCTTTCTATACGAAATGAAAGACGGCTTTTAGGAAAAACATTGATTTCGCTATTGATGTATTGACCTAGTTTTACATCGAACTCATTTAACTTATTTACTTTAACCCCTGCATTAATACTAACCAATTTTGACAAGGGCAGCCGGATGCTTTCATCCATCACTATATACCTGTAGCTTGCACTTTGGTTATAGGAGATATTCACATCGACTGAAAAGTTTTTGAACAAAAAACTCTGCCCCAGATAAATGTTTTTTGAATTATAATAGATGTAACCAGTATCGAGACTATTATTATAGAACTTTGAATAGATGACATTAAATACGCCGCGCATTTGTCCGGCCTTGTAGTAATGGCTAACACTTGCGTTTAAAGTTTGAAATCTACTTTCCTGCAATTGACTTCCGACAATCGTTAATTGGGAAGTCGGCATGTAACTGACATTAACGATAGGCCATTTTTTTATTCGCAGAGTGGCATTCAAAGTTGCAAAGGTTGTGTTGCTCTTATATTCCTGCTGAACGTATGGATTCTGGAAATCGTTTTTGCTGAGAGAAAAAAGTAGCTTCAACTTCCGGTTGAAAAAATTTTTGTCAGCTTTTACATACCAACTTCTTAACTCAGAGTTTGTGTGAAAATTACTGAAGGCCTGATAGTTTGAGCCGGTGAATTTATACCTGGCTTCAATCCTGGCAGAAGCCTTAAAAAAATAAGAATGAAATTTTATCGAAAACGCCTTGTTGGTCTTATCGTTAATATCCCAGTGATTTTTTTGCGGTGGTATATTTTTCAAATCCGGGGAAAATGATTGTCCTATTTCAGAAATGACATAAGTCGTTCTATTCACTTGCCATTTTGCTTCTGCTGAAAGCCCCAATATTTTAATTGCATCCATGTGACCTGAACCATTCATGGTCTTAAATAATTGCTTTTGTCCTTTAAATGCTGACAGAATAAAATAATTTCTTCTCAAATCACCCAGGCCTAACCGTAACAGATATAAATGCTGTGGTATTTTTTTCTCGTTACTTAAAGCAAAATCCCTAAATCTGAAATCCACAACTCCGGCCGTAACGGACAAATAATACCACGAGTTATACTCAAAATTTATCCCAGTGACAGAAATATTATTCGCTGTTAGTTCAGAGGAGTTAATTTGATTTTTTCCAATACCGAAATTTCTGATCCCATATACCCATCTATATTTTGGAAAAAGATTAAAGCTATCAGAAGTCCATTTTGTAACTTGCCGCCGGTATTCATTATATGAAAAATCGTCCATTCCCCCATTCCCTTTTACTATTTGTTCTATCTGATGGATACTTTGTATAGACTTCTCGTATGCTGCTTTTAAAGAATCCACCTGGGCATTCAACATGTCATATTTTCCTTTCAATGCCGTGTAAATAGCAATAAATTCACGGGCCAGATGTTTGATTGAATCTGCCTTTCTAAGATTCTCACTATCACTGGCACTTAAATCATAAGTTATAGCGGGTACATTTAAAATCTCATTCGCCTCTATTAGTTTTTGTTTTAATTGAGGATTACTGACCCAATCTTTCACACGAAGGAGCTGCGAAAGCTTTTGCTCATACTGGTTAACATCAAAACTATTTTTCGCATTTTCCAATTTTTTACTGAATTGATCATAGTACTGCTGTTCGATAATATTTCTATAAGCAGTACCGTCAAACTGAATTTGGAATTCAACAATGTCCTTAAACAGGTTAGAGTTTGATTTTCGTATAAAAGAATTGACACGTATTGGAAGACTTGCGACACCTATCAAAAACGAAGAAGACTGCTGGTGCTGAGAAATATTTTTTTCGGCAAATGGGGTATCAATTAAAGAACGATAAGTGTAATTATAAGAAATACTTCCTTCAAGTAATCGAAAAAAATGAGAACCCGGATTTTGCGGGTTAAGCTTAGGCAATGAATTCAATCTTCCATTCATTTCGTTGAACGCCTTTTTAACAGGGCTGATTGTATCATTGAAGGAAGGAATTGATGGGAAAAGGGAACTCGCTATTTTTAATAAGGAATCCACTGGAGCTAAACAAGTATCCTTGTTGACCTTAGGGAGAAGAAATGCCTGATTCTCCTGCGCCCTCAGAAAAAATGGGAACAATAATAATAACGTTGTATAATAAATATATGGATGCATTTTAATCAACTCAAGGCGTGTTTGATTATAAATAACGGATGAATCAATAATGAAAACAGACTGACAATAGGAGTTATTATTCGCAGTTGCTTTGGTACCAAGGTTGCTAGTTAAGAATACCAATTTAACTAAGAAGAAAATACGTTTAGCACACACTTCACCAATACTTCATAATAAGGAATGAGAAGCCTGCTTTATTTCACCAATGAGGTTTCAATTTTCAAAATTGAGTACTCTAACAGAGTCTTTCAGAATATTTCTGTACTGTTCGGCTATCGGTATTTTTCTATCCCCAATATATACCAGTTCATTATCGAACTTGCGAGTATGTATGAGGGAAATAATATACGATCTATGTACTCTGCAAAACATGTTTCGGGGCAGTTTTTCCTCGATGTGACGCATCGAGCTTAACGTCATATGGGATTTGTCAGCAGTTACTATGACTACATACTTTTTATCGGCTTGCACATATAATATCTCACGATACATTAGCTTGGTAAATGTTGTGCCTGACCGGATAAAGAAGAAATCAGGAGTAAATAGATTTCTTTCCATAATTTTTCTCAAGGGGTTTCTTTCAACGTTATAAATTCTGGTGCATTCAGTGACTCTGGCTAAAAAATGAAAGTTTTCTCTAAATAATATTTCAGAATTTACTCAGTAAACCGATTTTCACACCTGCTTTTGATATGAATAACACAAAGCCTTCCCGACAAAGTAATATCTACTTCGGCTAGTGTAAAAAATCAATTCGATTGCGGATTTGCGCGGGATTCAAAAAATTAACCATCGTCGGGATTATGATCTCCATTGAGAAAAATCAGATAGAAGCTGTCTTCAATTGTGTATGAAATAAAGCCTTTGATGACTGCAGGGCCGATATTCATGTTGGTTTTGGATTTTTCAGTTACAATATAATGATGTGTATTTTCAGAACAATATTTAAAATAGAACATGCCACTTAAGTGGTATTTTTTCGGGTTTCGGATTTATACAACATCATAAAATTTTTTTCTCTCGTATAACATAATTTTTCCATGCTATTGACTTAGTCATTAATTTACATCCATTGAAAAAAAACTGATGCGATTAATAATTACTATCTTTCTTGTACACATTTCCTGTATTTGTTTTTCCCAAAAAACAAGTTATACTCATCCCACAATTCTAAATGTTTATTTCTTCTTACAGGATTTTAAATCGCAAAAAGATTTTGATGCCGATCAAAAAATGTTTCCAGGTATTGCTATCAATTATTTAAAAGGCATCAATTCGAATTTGGACTGGTCTCTGCAGATAAATGGATCATTTCCTGACAGTGCTTTCAAGAATGATCTGCAAAAAGACAAGTCTCTTTTCCTACAAACAGGGATAGCGGCCAGGGCAAGATTTTTTTCAAAAGAAAAAATAGTAAACCCATTTTTATCACTTGGCTTCAATGCTGCTTATTACAAGAAACAAGGCAGTATAATGATACCTTTCGGACCTGGAATAGAATTTAATTACAGAGACTTTTTTGTTACTGTTAACATCCAGTATCAGTTACCACTAACTCATCAATTGAATAGCAGTTTTCATTATAGCCTCGGAATTGGCGGAATCATTGCTAAAAGGAAAAAACAAAAATCTTTGCAAAAACCTAATGCCGTTTCCACTGTAAGTGACAAGGATGGAGATGGACTGATTGACAGTATTGATAATTGCCCCGATCAACCAGGTCTTTTAACATTTCATGGTTGCCCCGATACCGACAGTGATGGAATCATGGATAAAGAGGATAAATGCCCACAAGTATTTGGTATACCTAAATATATTGGATGCCCGGTTCCAGATACTGATAAAGACGGGATTAACGATGAAGAAGATGAATGTCTGGTTGTGATTGGTATTTCCCGCTATAAGGGCTGCCCAATACCAGACACGGATAAAGATGGTGTAAATGACGAAGAAGATAAATGTATTGAAATGCCCGGTCCAAGGGAAAACTTTGGCTGCCCATTGATAAAAAAAGAGCTAACCGAAAAAATGAAAATTGCTGCAAAAAATATTTTTTTCAAAACAGGTAGTTATGAGTTGTTACCTAAATCATATCCGGCACTAGATGAAATTGTCGGGATATTAAAGGAACAAAAAGATTTAAAGCTATTAGTGGAAGGACATACTGACGGCGATGGCACAAATACCGCCAACCAAGTACTCAGTGAAAGACGTGCTAAAGCAGTTGTTGATTTTATAATCGGGAAAGGTATAGATTCGGGCAGGCTAAACAGTATCGGCTACGGCGAAGAAAAGCCTTTGGCTGATAACTCCACCATTGAAGGGAGAGCAACGAACAGAAGAGTGGAGCTTAAATTATACTTTTACTAAACCAAAAAGGCCAGCGTTAAATGACCTGAATTCCATTAACCTCTTAAAGCATCCTCAAAAAAAGGATTGGTAGCATTCCGTCCTTTTCTGATCATCATAACCAATAATACAACAACCTCCTGATTTCCGCCTTTGTGTTAAATCAAAAGACATTATTTTGCAAAAGAGGCTGTATCTAGTGATACAGCCTCTTTAATTATATTCTTTTTACCGCATCAATTTTGGACTACCAATTGTTGCCTTTCTGTATATTTTCCATCTGTAATTTCAACTACGTAAATCCCTGTTCTCAATTTGTTCAAATTAACCTTGGCAGTTTTCACATTGGCAAATTTCTGCCTTGATTTGAGATATCCGGATTGGTCATAAATTCTAATTTCCGAGATTGATAAATCTGTAGCCTTTTTAGATGATGCACGGGCGGCCAGATCGCATGGAGGTGGTATCATAAGAACACTGATATTCACTGAACCTTGTGCGGGATTAGGAGCAACCTGATATTGATAACAGTCGCCACCGCCACCGCCACAATCTTCGGACATGAATCCAAAATCATAGGATGTGGTTCCACAACCATTAGATGCCTCGATCTTGTATACCGCAGATTGCCCAGCTGCGAAGAAATGAAAATCAAGATTGTTTCCATTCTGATACCAGTAAACATTTGAAGGGCTTGATGTAACTTTCGACCACGTAACAGATGTGGCTCCTGTGATTTGCATATTTGCGCTGGCATTTACATTGTTGCATAGGTAATTGTAATCCGATGGACTGCCAAACCAAATACCCATTGGATATTGGATTCCGTTGAAGCTGTAGTTACCACTTATATAAGGACTGCCCAAGAGTAAGCTTTTTGATTTGCTGCAGCTACCCGAAGCCGCTGCAGTTAATGTAGCCGTGCCTATGCCGGTACGATTCACAGTGGCAAGCAAACCTGCATTTGAAGTAGTAATATTGCCATAAGCTGTCAAAGACCAATTTACAGTTCCTGCGGGAACATTGTGAAGCTTGTAAACCGCAGATGAGCCACAGATTTTGTCAGGGCCTTCCAAATAGGTAAAAGAACAAAAACTGGATGTTGTCGATCTTGTGTTTGTTGAAAATATTATCCAAGAATATTGATAATCGCCATCGAGATCAATCGCCTTTAGTCGAAACCAGCGATAGAAGCCACCATTTGCATAAGCGGTATAATTTATTGTACTTGAACTTTGGCCCGCTGCAGGTTCCATCAATACGTCGGAAAAATGGCGACCATCCGAGCTAGTCTGAAGGATAAAATGACTGGTATTGGTCTCTTGCATCGTTTGCCAGTTGATTTTATAATGATCGGTGGCTATGTAATTGTAATCAACGGAAAAAGCTGTTAGGAATATAGGCAAAGCTGCGCAATCAAATTGTTCAAATTGCCATGACTGTGGCGACGTACCCGTTAAACCACCTCCACTAATGTTAATTGTTCCCTCAGTGAGAACCAGTGACCAGCCGTCATTACCATCGGTTGGGAGGTTTAAAGTGGGAACACTTAAAATCATCTGACCGGTCGTGCTTATATTATTTGTCACGGTACCACTCACCTGTGCCGTTGTTACTGTACTTCCATAATTAGAAAAGTCCAGGCTTGTATAATGTAACTGTATAGTATACGTACCCGACGGAATACTCTGAATCCAGGGGCAAACTTGTTGTCGGATTCCTGAGGGGTTGTTTTGCAAAGTGATACTGTGTGCTGTGTTGGAGATTTGCGAAAACGAGTTTAAAGAAATCAATGTCAAGCCTAACGCTAACTGCCATAGATGAAACTTTCTCATGAGTTTTGATTTTGAGGTTGGAAAAATTAATATTTGATGAGCTTTTTTAATTTGCCGACTAAGTGACTGTTCTGATAAAGACGAATAAAATATATTCCTGCATTGAGCTCTTTTAAACTGATCCTGTAGTTTTGGACAGAACCTTTTTTAATAACCCTGCCATTTAAATCCACAATGTTATAAGTAAGACCTGAGAGAATTGATTGAGTAAACAAAATAGAGACATCTTCTCGTGTAGGATTAGGATAGATTATAAAATCGGTATTCGTTTGCTCTTCCGGGTATCCATCTATTTGTATATTATCAAGGGCCGTAAATAC
>JBIOVR010000495.1:0-5913 GCA_044867875.1 Chitinophagaceae bacterium | reverse complement strand
AGCATGTATAAAGTAACACCGGGAGTAATGACGATGATCATAATTGTATTGGGAATAATTGTTGCATTATATATACGTTTTTGGTAAAATATGAAATACTTACTTGGATTTGACATCGGTTCCTCATCAGTAAAAGCAACATTGCTTGAAATTAATTCAGGCAAAACTGTTGCATCTGCATTTTCTCCTTCATCAGAGATGCCCATGCAATCATCACAACCAGGTTTTGCAGAGCAAGATCCTGAGATGTGGTGGAGAGAATTAGTGAATGCAATGAACAAATTGCACCAGCAGGTTTCTTTTAATGGAGAGGAAGTTGCTGCAATTGGTATTGCCTACCAGATGCATGGTCTTGTTTGCGTTGATAAAGATCTGAAGCCACTTCGTCCTTCTATAATTTGGTGTGATAGCCGGGCAGTGGAGATCGGTGATAAAGCTTTCGAAGAATTAGGCGAAAGATATTGTCTCAAAAACTTTCTCAATTCACCCGGAAATTTTACCGCATCTAAACTAAGATGGGTAAAGAAAAGCGAACCGGATGTTTATAAGAAGATCTACAAGATCATGTTACCGGGTGATTATATCGCAATGAAATTAACAGGTGAGCCAGCGACTACAATTTCCGGGCTAAGCGAAGGCATAATGTGGAATTTTAAAAGGGAAAAAGTTGCTGCTGATCTGTTGAAATATTATGGTATCGATAAAGAGTTACTTTCTCCATTGGTTCCAACATTTGGAGAGCAGGGAAGACTTTCAACCGCTGCTGCAACAGAATTAAAATTGAAAGCAGGCACCCCCGTTTCTTATCGTGCAGGCGACCAGCCAAACAATGCTTTTTCTTTAAATGTTTCTCAACCCGGGGAAGTTGCAGCTACTGCTGGTACATCAGGAGTTGTGTATGGTATTATTGATAAACCTAATTATGATCCGAAGTCCAGAGTGAATACGTTTGTTCACGTTAATCATACAAAAAAAGATCCCCGCTATGGTGTTTTGCTTTGTGTAAATGGCACTGGTATCTTAAATAGCTGGTTGCGCAAAAACTTTTTTGGTGATTCATCTTACGATCAAATAAATAAAGAAGCTTCAATGGCGCCGGCAGGTTCTGATGAACTCTTGGTCTATCCATTTGGTAATGGTGCAGAAAGAGTGTTGGAAAATAAAGACCTCGGAGCCGTAATGAAAGTACTTCAATTCAATCGTCATAATCGCGGGCATATTGCCCGTGCCTCACAGGAAGGGATCGTATTTGCTTTACATTACGGTGTCGAAGTAATGAAAAAAATGGGAATGGAAATAAAAACAGTTAGAGCAGGTCATGCTAATATGTTTTTGAGTGATGTGTTCAGTTCGGTATTTGCGAATACTATTGGCTGCGAACTTGAATTGTATAATACAGACGGCGCCACCGGTGCTGCAAGAGGAGCGGGGATAGGTGTGGGGGTTTATAAAAATGCTACAGAAGCATATTCTTCGATGGAAAAAATAAAAAGCTACTTGCCGGTAAAAGAAGAGCAGAAAATATATTCATCAGTCTACAATACGTGGAAGCGGCAATTAAAAAAATTATGAAATGATGCATGAGTCGATCCCGTTTGGAAATTGGGAGAAGAGATGGCATCCGTTGCGAAGAGAATGGGTGGTGTATGCTGCACATCGCAACAGCAGGCCATGGAATTTTGAAAAGAAAGAATCAACTATCAAGGCACCGGAGTATGATGCCAATTGCTATTTGTGTCCGGGCAATAAAAGAGTAAGCGGAAAGAAAAATGCTGATTACGGCGATGTATTCATTTTTGAAAATGATCACCCGGTTGTTGGATTAAATTCACCTACTATTCCCGAAGAATTTCAAAGCCAGCATGATGATCTCTATAAAAGAAGCCAGGCAGGTGGAATTGCAAAAGTTGTTTGTTATGATCCCAGGCATAATGTTACGTTGAACGACATCAGCGTTGACAAGGTTGCGAATGTTTTCAGGGCTTTGCGAAAGGAAATGAATTTTTTCAATAGACATGAAACAATAAAATCAGTTTTGATCTTTGAAAATAAAGGAGAGATAGTGGGAGTATCGAATCCGCATCCGCATTGCCAGATTTACGCAGTGGATTTTGTGATCAACGTGGTTCAAAAAGAATTAGCCGCGGTATCAGAATATCAAAAAGGAAAAGGAACAAATATTTTCAGCGATATAATTGCTGCTGAAAAGAAAGATGATATAAGGATCATTGCTGAAAATAAGGGAGCGATCGCTTTTATTCCCTTCTTCGCAAGGTTTGCTTATGAAACATATGTGTTTCCAAAAAATCGTCATGCAACCTTGATAACGATGACGGATGAAGAGTTATATGATCTTGCAGAGGTTTTTCAAACTGTAACCAAAAAGTTTGATGCAAATTTTCAAAGCAGTTTTCCATATATAATGGCATTTGCACAAGCCCCTGTTGATGGCAATGATCACCCGGATTATCATATGCACTTGATCATTTGTCCACCATTACGTCAGCCGGGCCTAATGAAATATCTTGCAGGTCCTGAAACCGGCGCTGATACTTTTATGGCCGATACAATGCCCGAAGAAAAAGCGGCCGAACTCAGGAAGATCAAACTATGAAAGATTTTTTTTCAACTGAAGAAAAAATAATATCTGCTACCGCTCCCGGTCGCATGGATGTTATGGGAGGCATTGCTGATTACAGCGGTTCCCTTCTTTTGCAAATGCCTATCAAGCAAACTACAACTGTCAGTATTCAAGTTAGAAATGATGGAGTTTTTAATTTTCGGACACAGATCACAAAAAAGAAAACGGATGACTTCACAATTAATATTTCAGAATTAGACAATAGATCACTCGAAGAAGCAGGAAAGATCATTAAGTCAAAACAGGGTGGCGACTGGGCTGTTTATGTGCTTGGATGTTTTCTTGTTTTACAGAAAGAAAATAGAATTGATCAAACGGGTGCCAATGTTTTTATAGAATCAAATGTTCCCTGGGGAAAAGGGGTTTCTTCATCAGCTGCATTGGAAGTGGCTACAATGAATGCATTGAACCAGCTTTATAAATTATCATTGGGAAGAGAAGAATTAGCAGTGCTTGCACAAATGGCGGAGAACCACGTTGCAGGTGCTCCCTGTGGTTTAATGGATCAGTTGTCATCACATTTGGGTCAAAAAAATAAATTATTACCATTGATCTGTCAACCTCACAATGTTGATAAAGCGATCAACATTCCACAAGGAATAAATTTTAGTGGTATAGACAGTGGTATTCGACATGCAGTGAGTGGTGCCTCTTATTCTGATGTTCGTGCTGCGGCATTTATGAGTTATACAATAATTGCTTTAAATGAAGGCGCAACCGCTGAAGAACTGGAGCAGGCAAGAACAATCGGCGATTGGAGTAAACTTCCTTTCAAAGGGTTTTTAGCTAATATTCCCGTTTCGCTTTTTGAAGAAAAATATATTTCATTATTGCCAGGAGAAATTTCAGGTAAGGATTTTTTATCTCAGTATAAAGTTTCAATTGATACGGTAACAAACATTGATGAAGATAAGATCTATAGGCCTGTTGTTTGTGGATCGCATCCGGTTTATGAAAATGCAAGAGTGAATGAATTTAGGAACCTTCTAAAGAATTTTAAAAAGCAGGAGGACAAGCAGGGGTCGCTGATAAGAATGGGAAACTTAATGATGCAAAGTCATGAAAGCTATTCTGCAGTTGGATTGGGAAATGAATATACAGATAAGATTGTTGAAATGATCCGTGATGCTGGAACTGCTTGTGGAGTATTTGGTGCAAGAGTTTCCGGCGGAGGGAATGGAGGCACGGTTTGCATTTTGAGTTATGGCAAAGAAGGAAAAAATGCAGTAAAAGAAATCTATCGCAAATACAAGCAAATTAGAAAACAAAAACTATTCTTCTTTTCAGGAAGTAGTCACGGAGCCTATTCTTTAAATCAATACATTTGAAGCCAACTTTTTACTTATGAGAAAAAGATCAATTATTAATTATCTACCTGCAGCCATTCTTTTTTTTCTAAGCTGTAATACAGCTTCTCAGAATTCGCCAGCTGAAACTGCAGAGCTTGTTATTAACAATGCGAAAGTATATACCGTAAATAAAAACCAACCTGATGCTGAAGCATTGGCTGTAAAAGAAGGGAAAATAATTTTTGTCGGTAATAATGCTGATGTAAAAAAATATATTGGTGATAAAACCGAAATAATAGATGCAAAAGGACAATTTGTAATGCCCGGTTTTATCGAAGGTCATGGGCATATTCATGGACTTGGCGCTTCATTAGTAAACCTGAACTTAATGAATGTAAAGAATTGGGATGAGATTGTGACAATGGTTGCTGATGCAGTAAAGAAAGCAAAACCCGGTGATTGGATCGTTGGCCGTGGCTGGCACCAGGAAAAATGGAATCCTGCACCTGCAAAGAATTATTTAGGTTATCCTTATCATGAGGAATTGGATAAAATATCTCCAAACAACGCCGTTATACTTTCACATGCAAGCGGACACAGTATTTATGTAAATGCAAAAGCAATGGAGCAGGCAGGTATTACTTCATCTACTAAAAGTCCAACAGGCGGGGAAATTTTAAAAGATAACACTGGTAAGATCGTTGGCGTATTTTCTGAAAATGCAATGGGCCTTATTGGTCGTGCATATGGTGCATGGGAAGATCAACAAAGTAAAGAAGTACAAATAGCAAAATGGCAACATAGTATTCAACTTGCAGAAGAAGATTGTTTGAAAAAAGGAGTTACAAGTTTTGAAGATGCTGGTTCATCGTTTGAGCAGGTAGAAGGAATGAAACAATTGGCGCAGCAGGGCAAATTAAATATCAGGCATTGGCTGATGGTAAGAGAAGACAATGCAACGCTTCGTGCACATGCAAATGTTTTCCCGATAATAAATGAAGGCAATGGTTTCTTAACTGTAAAAGCGGTGAAGGTTTCATTAGATGGTGCGCTGGGTTCATATGGTGCATGGTTACTAGAGCCATATACTGATCGTCCGAGTTCAACGGGTGAGAATACCTTCAACATTGATTCATTAAAAGCCATCGCAGATTTTTGCTGGCAAAATAATTTGCAGTTATGTGTTCATGCTATTGGCGACAGGGCCAATCGCGAAGTGATAAACATTTATGCAGAGCAAATTGCAAAAGACAAAAACAAAGATCATCGCTGGCGGGTGGAACATGCACAGCATGTGAATCCTGCAGAGATCCCGCGATTCAAAGAATGGAATGTGATCGCTTCTATGCAGGGTATTCATTGCACAAGTGATGCTCCATTTGTTCCAAAAAGACTCGGAGCAAAACGCAGCGAAGAAGGTGCTTATGTATGGCAATCATTTTTAAAAGCAGGCGTATTGGTAAATAACGGAACTGATGTACCGGTAGAAGATGAAGATCCTATTCCAAATTTTTATGCTTCGGTTACAAGAAAACTAAAAGACGGTACTGAATTTTATCCTGCACAAAAAATGACAAGAGAGCAGGCACTCTATTCTTATACGTTGGCAAATGCTATTGCCGCTTTCCAGGAAAAAGATAAAGGTTCATTGGAAGTCGGTAAGTATGCAGATATTGTTATTCTTTCAAATGACCTGATGACCTGCAAAGACGAAGAAATTAAAAATACAAAAGTAGTAACGACGATCGTAGGAGGGAAGGTGAAGTATAAAGGACAGTTTTAGAATTATTGTCCCGGCTTAGGGTGCTACTATTTTACTCCTGTTGCATCGCACTCTTGTGCGTTCTGTAATTCTATTCACCAATTATTGCGGCACTCTGACTTTAGATTGCTTCGGCCTGCTTAACTAAATGTGCAATAAACTTTACATGACGGCCTCGCAATGACGAGGACTTAGCTTAGTTGTTGGCTTGTCTAAAACGC
>JBIOVR010000494.1:0-3592 GCA_044867875.1 Chitinophagaceae bacterium | reverse complement strand
GCGTTTTATATTCTGATACTGCGAATCTTTTTTCAGTTTCATTCGTTGCAAAGAATATGGGGTTTCAATTAAAAAAATATGCGGGTACCGAAGCCGAAGAGTTGCCATTTGATCTGCAAGTTGGAATTACCAAAAAATTAAAGAATGCGCCATTGGCTTTTTCCTTTACTGCACATCATTTGCATCAATTTGATATTCGGTATAATGATACGGTCTTTAATAATGAGAATACTGGGGCAACAAAGGATGGCAATTTTACTTTGGATAAAATTTTCAGGCATTTTGTTTTTGCTGCGCAAGTTTTTCCGGTACCCCAAATCGAAGTAACAGTGGGATATAACCATCTCCTGCGACAAGAATTGAATATTGCTAATACAACAAACGGTTTAAATGGTTTTACAGTGGGAGTTGGCCTGGTAGTAAAAAAGATACAAGTTCGGTATGCAAGAACACATTACCAGAATAACACCGCTTACAATCAATTGGGGTTGAACCTTCAGTTAAATGAGCATTTTGGCCTGGGAAAATTTGGCGAAAGAATTGGATGGTGATTCTGCAAAGAATGAATAAATTTACGTTTCCTCCCTTTGAAATCCCTCCCGTACTTTTTAATAATAAATTAAAATGCGTTTATTCACCATATTACTGGTATCTCTTTTTATTTTTCATTCGGCTGCTATTGGGCAGAAATCGAAAAGTAAAAAAAACCTCCCTGAACAAAAAGGTCCCAAAATATTTGAAACAGTCGGGGACAGTCTTCGTAAGGATTCGATTGTTTATTATGAAACGGAAATTGGTTACATCATGCCGGATCTTAGTCCCAAGTTTAAAGGCAGGTGGTCGATCAATGTAATGAGAAGACAGGCAAGGGCTGTTCCGGATTCTTTAACTGCAGCTTACCTGGAGTTCTATGGTGATACTCTTTTTTCTGCTGTTGTAGGTTGCAATAAATTTTCAGGCAAGTATATAATCAAAGGTCCTACAATTAAGTTTACGATTTCCGATACAGCATTAGCAGATACAACTATATCATTATCAGATACAGCCTTAGCTGCCTGTCCCAAGACAGAAATTGAGAGTTGGTTTATTAAGCTTATGCAAGAAAGAGTCAGCTATTTTGGTATCGATGAAAAAGTTTTATACCTCAAAGATGTGGCGTTCAATATAGTTTTCGATTGTGCTAAGAATCAGGAATGACTTCCGTAAAGCATTTATTTTTCAAATCACCACCACCGGATAAATTCGGATTTATAAGGAAGTAATTCTATTCTCTGGTGAAAGAAAGTATTGAATACGATCCTGAAGGTATTTACATTGTGGGTAGAATCGGTCAACAAACTATAATCTTTATTTGAAAAGTATATCGCATTGAAATTTGAAAAAAAATCTTGTTGATTTATTGGCTTATCAAAAGAAATACCATGATCTCCCTGGAAAATAATTACAGTTGGTCGATTTGAAAATGACATAATGCTGTCTGTAATATGTTTTATTATGTTATTCGAAAATGCGACCTGATGGAGATATTCTGCTCCGGATGAAGGCGGAATTGAAGTAAAAAGCTTTCCGGTTGAATCATAAAAATAAGGGGGATGTGTTCTTATGAAATGGCCATAAACGAATTTTGGATCTTCGGTTTTTAATTTTATCGATGACATAATTTCATTTAATGTTTTATCAGTGTGCTGCCCTATATTGAATGGGGTATAGACATAATTGCGGTCATTATTAAGAAACGTTTCGATTTTTGCAGGAAGGTGATAACCGATATCCCTACCAAGCTTAAACAATAGATTATAATCGTCATATAATCTTCTAATCCCCCAAAAATCAAAGTTCTTTATGTTTGTTGGATGTGAGTCAAAATCAAATACAGAGTGATTTAGTATACGGTATCCTTCATTTTGGAGAAATGTGACAACTTCATTTTTATAAGAAAGTCTCAGGGCCTGGAGATATTCCCTGTCTGTAGTTTTATTAATGGTATCGACGTTTTTGAGATAATTCATATTTAAAATACTGCCGACAGAAAAGGTGGTAAAATTGTAACTGCTTTTCGAATCCTTTACAATATAAAACCCCTTATTATTCAGATAGTCATCAATTGCCTGGTTTGAATATCCGTATTTATCCTTTAATTGTTTCGAAGAAGTATATGCATCGAAAATTATATAGTATATATCAGGTTTTTTACAAAAGTCACATGAGTGGTAACTCAGTTTACGTTTCACGTCCACTATGTATTTGTTTTTGGAACCAGGTAAAAAAATAGTAACCACATCAACTGCTATAAATAAAAGAATGGCTGTATTTATAAAAAAGAAAAGCTTACGCGGAACAGTTCTTTTTTTTTTCAAAACAAAGAACAGGACCAGTATTATAACAACAAGTATAGGCAGGATAAAAGAATAGCTTTGTAAAAATGAATGAGGAAACTTGTCTGATAGCCAGTTTTTAAGCTCTCCGGTATAATAAAGCGGCAATAGGCAGCATAAGGTCATTAGCGATGCAATGGAAATAGTCCTAAAAAATAGATACCATATTCCAACAATGATAGGAGGTGCTATAAACAAAATGATGACTCTGTCATCGACAAACTTATACTGGATCAGGGTATGCCATTCATTTTCCAAGTGTATTACAACAAATGCCGGTAAAAGCAGAAGGAACAATGGATATTTTTCAAGAACTTTTTTCATGGTGCGATGTTGCTAAGAGAAGTTTAGGTATATTAACGTCAGTTTATTCTTTTCATTAGGTAAATTATACGGTTATTATCTGGTACCTCCATTTTTTCTATAATGGTGAACCTTTGCCGAAAAACATTTTCAAAATGTTCCCGGGTATACTCGAGATAAATATCCTTTTTATTCTGAAGAAGCAACTGCACTTTTTCATCTTCTTTAGGCACAAATTCAATGATCAGTTGATTTGAAAATCCATGTAGGTATTCTGCTATTTTGCCGAATGGCAAATTATACCCTATTGCAAGATGGTGAATAAGGGCTAGGGCCATCACTGCGTCGGTATGAATTCTTTCTCCGAATGAGGCCCTCTCATTGTTAGCAAAGCCTGAAGCAGGAGATGGGTTCATTAGATCCATGCAGAGAGGAAGGATGTTTGTGATATTTTCTTCCTTTACTTTTTTATACAAATTATTAATGCATTGATCATCTTTATCAATTGCTATCACATCAAAATTTTTTGCAGCAGCCAGGCTGGAGAAGAAGCCTTCATTGGCTCCAAGATCAAGTAATTTCCTGCCATCCAGTTTTTGAAGCAGATTACTGATGATCTCTTCCTTTTTTCCGAGATATTCCCGGCTTGATATTGACTCAGCATAATAATTGCTCCATTCTGTTTTATCAGTGTTATTAAGATGCCTGATAACACTATCAAGATGTGAAATAAGATTAAACAATTTATTCTTACTGAAAGAAGTCGTCGGTTCTGTGTGATTAGGTTTCTTGCTCAGTTTGTTTTGGAGAAAAACATGCAGCCATACTCCGGGATTAAGCCTGCTTTTCCATGGTAAAAGTTTTGCAGTAAGATTTACAGGTATTCCATTTGGATAGCTATTCAGGTATGGTTG
>JBIOVR010000493.1:0-5364 GCA_044867875.1 Chitinophagaceae bacterium | reverse complement strand
TTAAATAATATTTTTTCAAAACAGGCAAAGCTCTTTCCAGCTCATCTTTCGCCAGAAAAGGATATTCTTTTCCATTAATAGTATAAGCAAGAATTTGTTCCGTAGATCCGTTGTTATCAAAATCTTTTACATAAAGTTTTAATGGACCGTTTTTCCCACTCCAGAATTTGTTATTGCATCCCCAATTACCTGCAAGTATATCAGGAAATCCATCGTCATTTACATCTGTTGTATATATACTTTGCCAAAGTCCTGTTGATGCAGGAATATCCACAGGAGAAAATTTCCCTTTATTATTTTTAAAAACTTTTACCGGCATCCATTCACCTGATACAACCAAATCTTTCCAACCATCATTATCAATATCAGTAAATGACGCCGCTGTTACCATACCTAATAAATGCAAGGGAATAATATTGTCTCCTGCTTTTGTAAAATGGGCCTTGCCGTCATTAATGTATAAATAGGAAGTTGTTGGCATTCCATATTTAGCCGGGCTTGCAAGATTTCCTATAAATAAATCCTGGTCGCCATCATTATCAATATCGGCTACAGAAACACAGGATTTGTTTTCAAATACAACTGACATTGGGTTTGGCGATTTTGTAAAATGGCCTGTTCCATCGTTGATATATAACTTGTCCAATAATGCAAGTTCATTAGCAGGAACTTCATTTCCGCCAGTCAAAACAAATAGGTCAGGAAAGGAATCGCCATTAGCATCAAAAAAAATAGCATCAACTTCTTCACTTATTGCAAACTCGTTAAATAATGCCGTATCACTTTCTTTAAATGAGCCATTCTTTTGCTGTATCATTAAAACGCCAGGTTGAAATTTAGCACCACATGCATAAAAATCATCCAGCCCATCTTTGTTTACGTCAGCCACTGCAAGTTTAGGACCTCTTGTAGAAAGTCCATGTGGAATAAGATATTGAACATTATAATCAAGAAAGTCGTTTTCTTTATGCGACCAGTTGCAGTTTACCTGTGCAGAAATATCCTGCATTGCTTCCGTCTTATTTGGAAAAAAATTATTGTATATAAAGCCTGGTTGTGCATCGCTTTTATTTACAACCAGGTTTTTATTGATGGCTGGATTTTTTATCACCTGGTATTTTTGATCTGGCCAAACTATTAAAAGACTATCAACATTACTTATTGTATATAATCCGAAATGCAATTGATAGGTTGAGGAAGACATAAAACCTCTCACTGCCATTAATTGCTGGTATTGCATCCGGGAGCTATCGGATTTCGCACCCGTAAACAAATATGCCTTACAGCCAACACCCATTGTATTAAGACCACCGCCTTGAAACGAAACCGAAATAAAATTTTTCCTCGGAGAATTATTTTTTAAAATAAGTGCAGGCGCATCGAGACAATTTATTATCAGATCGAGATTACCATCGTTATCTAAGTCAGCATACGCGGCGCCATTTGAACAGCCTTTTAATTTTTGTGTACCCCAATCATTGCTTACATCTTTGAATGACATATTTCCATCGCCTTTAAATAAAAATGGATGAGAACTACCATCAGGCATTGCTGCAATTGTTTCGTCATCGTATTTATCTGTCGCATCCAGGCCTTGTGCTTTCCGTTTATCTGCAAAGCGAATAAAATCCAGGTCAACAGGTCGTTTAACTATGCCGCTTGAAATAAACAGATCTTTGTTGCCATCATTATCAAAGTCTGCAAATAGAGGCGCCCAACTCCAGTCTGTTGCCGATACACCACTTTGCAAAGCTGTTTCACTAAAACTTACACCATTTCCATTATTACGTTGTAAACAATTTTTCGAATACTGATTTTGATAACCTCTTAATTCCAGTTTTACTTTATATACATCAGGGTTTTCATCGCTACCATAAGTCTTCAAAGTTTTTTCATCGGGAGGAAGCATATCGACCGTGATCAGATCCAGTTGACCATCATTATTATAGTCTGCTACATCATTGCCCATACTAAAACGGCTATAATGCCTGAAGTGCTGGGCACCGCTTTCAGTAAAAGTGCCATTGCCATTATTCACATAGTAATAATCGTTTTCATGAAAATCATTTCCTACATAAATGTCGTCCCACCCATCATTATTTATATCTGCAATTGCCAATCCAAGCCCATAGCCAAGACTACTTTGATAAATGCCAGCTTCTTTAGATATATCTGTAAATTTTCCCGCCGTATTCAGATCATTTCTATAAAGCCTGTCCCCGGATGATGAATCAAAATTTTTTCGGTTAATTGTATCAACAATATTTTGATGTGGATGATGTGATTGATTAAGGATATAACAATCAAGATCTCCATCATGGTCATAGTCGAAAAATGCGGACTGTGTTGTAAAACAGGAAGTGTTTAACCCGTATGCTTCACTGCTTTCAGTAAAAGTGTTGTCCTTGTTATTAATAAAAAGTTCATTGTGACCGGTTAAACCATACCTGCCGCTAACAGTTGAAACATAAATATCAAGATAGCCATCACTGTTTACGTCGGCCATAGTTACGCCGGTACACCAATCGGCAGTTCCCGCCACTTTTGCTTTTTCAGTAATATCTTCAAACTGAAAGTTTCCTTTGTTTAAGTATAATTTATTATGGCCTTTGCTGTTTGCGGCAAAATAAATATCAACTAATCCATCATTGTTTATATCTCCAACTGAAACCCCGGCGCCATTATAATAATACAAGTAATAAAGAATATTAAGTAATGGTTTGTTTTCAAGGGTATTGCTGAAGTTGATATTTGTTTTTGAAGAAGAAAGGTTCGTAAATAAAGGATCTTTTGATCTGCAGCCTGTGAATAAAAGAATACTTACAATAAGTATCGGGAATATTCTAAAACTATTTTTTTGCCAACCCATTTGTGCTCGTTTAATGACTACAGATTAAAAAGGGCTGAAATAAATCCAGCCCTTACTGCTTGCTTATGTAAAGCTTGAAATCGAAAAGAAGCTTTTATAATTTGCTATTGTAAAGTGCTAAAACTTCAGACGCTGATAAAGTTTTGCCATATAAACGGAATTGATCCATCTTGCCAGTAAAGCCACTGATCCATGCATCTGTAGGGCCACTTATTTCGGCTTGCTTATTCCACCCACCTACAACTAAATTGGTAGAGCTTTTTAAATTTAACTTGCCAAGCCCCAGATTTCCTGAAGTTCCAGGTGTGGGAACTTCAACACCATCAAAATAGACTTTTAATATAGAGGTCGTTTCATCGTATGTAAATGCAAGATGATGCCAATTGCCATCAAATAATGGCTTATTAAAATTATCAATATACTCTACCCAATGATCCTGTAATGCAAACTTAAGCTGGCATTTAGTAGGTGTGGCATGTTCTAATAATAAAAATGCAGCACTCTCATGCCAGTAATCTTTACTTACCAAAGAAAATAAAAGCTCTGTATTTGCATTAACTGTATTGTTTACCCACATCGATATGGTGCAGCTCGTTGATAAATTAAAATCATTTGCAGAAGGGTATTTTATTGCTTTTGCACCATCACCTTTTATACCCATGCCACTGATACCAGTTGCAGAAGCAAACGGGTTAGTGGTGGGAAAATTAGCCCTAACGCTATCCACAGCGTTCATTAATTTATCTGTACTTGTTCCATTGAACGCAGTATAAAATTTTAATGGACCGCCCGGATACAATGGGAAATGTGGATCAGCATCTTTTGGATATTCGGCAAAACTCGGACGTTCCTTTTTTGAACAACTACCTACTACCAGTATCAAAGCAGTTAGTATTAAGCAGAAGTGGATCTTATTTTTCATTTTTTTATATTTTGTATTTAATAAAATTGACCGCTGATAAGGCTGATCAATAAATATTACCATTCTGGATTCTGAACCAAAACACCATTTGATCTGTCAATTGCAGGTTGCGGGATCGGATAAAATCTGCACCTGTTCTGGTAGCCTAAAGGACCGAGTACACTTACTGCATCACCCCATCTTACCAGATCAAAAAATCTTTCACCTTCCAAACCCAATTCAGCTCTTCTTTCTTTTTTAATTGCAGTACGCATTGTTGGCTGGTCTACATACGTAACAGCAGGAAGACTTACTCTAGCACGTACCTGGCTTACCAAGGTTGCGGCTTGTGTGCCACCACCTGTTTCATTTAAACATTCTGCCGCCATTAATAATACATCAGCATAACGTATCACTCTTTGATTTATCCAATATGCTCCATCGAGATAACCTGTTGATTGCCGCATTGCAGGATCAGCATATACTTTTTTATTCCAATATTTTTGTGGGAGTACTCCTGGATATGCAGGAAGAGTACTACCATAACCACCGGTTGCAGGATCATCAGACTGACCGGAAAAAAGAACTGTAGAAGGAAGACGTTTATCTCCAGCTTCAAAAGAATTCACAAATGCATCAGTGGGTACATTCCAACCCCATCCAAGATTCCAACCTGTTGAATTTGCTGCACGAACACCCTGGCATGTTGCATACCATGAACCATGATCATCGGTTTTGTTTGGTCCATTATAATTTTGCCATTCAAGAATTGACTCGCTGCAATTTTCTCCTGCATCTTTAAATATTCCGAAGTAGCTGGAGAATAAAGAATACTGACTGGAATTGATCACTTGCTGACAAAGTGAAAGTGCTGTCGAAAAATTTCCCCTGAATAAATAAGTTTTAGCCCATAATGCTTTGGCTGCTCCACTTGTCAATCGGCCAGGATATTTTGAACCCCATACCAATGGCAAATGTGCTGCGGCATACTGTAAGTCGGCATCGATCAAAGCATATATTTGAGCGGCAGTAGATTTTGCAATATTGGCTTGAGCTGCATTGTAAATTCTAAAATCAATTTTTGGTACATCACCAAATGTTCTTACCAGATCAAAATAAGAAAATGCTCTGAAAAAACGAGCTTCAGCAATATTAACTTCTGATTCTGTACCGGAAAGTTGTAACGAATCTGCAGTCTGCAACGCTGTATTAGTTAAATGTATCAATGAGTAATGTGCATCCCAGTAAAAATTGGAAGCCCAGAGATCTTTTACATATTGATAATTATCAAATGGGGCTACCCACTCCGCACCATCAGATGGTTCACTACCTTTTTGAGAATCATCTGAACGGAAGTTATGCATTCCCTGCCAGGGGATACCACCGAATACCTGGCCAATATCATAATCTTTTATCGCACTATATATTCCAAACACCTGCCCTTCTATTCCTCCTTGTTTTAAGTCATCCAGGGTAGCAGTTAATGGCTTACGGTCAAGAAACTTTGAACAACCGCTTACCATAAACAAAACAGGCAATGCCAGAAGAAGAATAATGCTTAAAATTCTTTTACTCTTTTTCATATCTATTATGT
>JBIOVR010000492.1:0-11718 GCA_044867875.1 Chitinophagaceae bacterium | reverse complement strand
CCTTATTACGAAAAGAAACTTTAATTAACAGATCATGGAAGTTAAGAATATGTTTGACCCTGTTGTCAAACAAGATATTATTGAACGCATTAATAAGTTAGCACCGCAAACTCAACATAAATGGGGTAAAATGGATGTAGCGCAAATGTTGGCTCATGTACAGCTTCCGATCAAGTGTGCTTATGGTACTCACCAGGTAAAAGGTAGTTTTTTATTAAGATTGCTCGGCCCGCTTTTCAAGGGTGTTTTATACAATGAGAAGCCATATAAGCAGGGTTTGCCAACTGATCCAACTTATATAGTTGTCGACACAAAAAATTTTGAGACAGAAAAACAAACTCTTCTTGAACTGGTAAATAAGTTTTCCCTCGACACAGTTGTTTTATTAAATCATCCTGTATGGGGCAAGATGACAAAGGAACAATGGAGTAAAGCTACCTGGAAACATCTTGATCATCACCTCGCTCAATTTGGGGTTTAGACTTTGTTTGTAACATTACTTCCCAACCTTTCTCGTTATAAATGATAGAGCTGCTTGTGTAAACAATTCCCCATGGGAGTGTAGTATGATTATTGTATCCATAAATTTTAAAAATAGTTTATGGAAAATAAAAGAAATGAAGCAACTCTGAATCGTCCTGAAGGCGACCGTGTTCTTGATGCACCTTATGTATTTATAAACATACCGGACTTTATTCGCCAACTAAAAAGTGAAGAAGCCTGGCAAAAGAATGATAGGAACGGCATTACGGTTTTTAAGACTGGAAGAGTAACGACAGTATTAACCTGTTTACATGCCAAAGCAATTTTAAAAAACAATTTAGTTGATGGCATTTTTACCGTGCATGTATTAGAAGGCATCATAAGAGTTAAAACTCCAGATGGCGATGTTGATATGCAACCCAATCAGATTATGGCATTTCACCAATTGGTTGACCATTCTATTGAAGCGATGATGGATTCAGTAATACTGTTTACGAATAATTCATCGGAAGGCTTATTATAATATTTAAATCCCGGTCCCGATGGAAAACATTCTTTCCGATATAATTAAGAATAAGATCCTCCTACAAGGACCGATCTCCTTTCATGATTTTATGGAAATGGCTTTGTATTATCCGGAACTGGGCTATTATACTTCTTCTCCTGATAAAATTGGAAAACATGGCGATTATTATACCAGCCCTTACCTGACAAATGTTTTTGGAAATGTAATAGCCAAACAATTAGAAGAGATGTGGCTTCATACTGGTAAGAAAGATTTTACTATTGTAGAATATGGTGCGGGAATGGGATCATTATGTAACGATATTCTTGACCAGCTTAAACAGAATGAAGATTTTTTTAAAAAACTCCGGTATTGCATTATTGAAAAAAGTGAAACAATGCGCCAGAAAGAAAAGAAGATCATTGGTCATGATCTGGTAAATGAGAAAATTGACTGGTATGATTCAATTGCAGAAATTCCATCTTTTACCGGTTGTGTTTTAGCAAACGAGGTTCTTGACAACTTTTCTGTTCATAAAGTAATTATGAAGGAAAATGAGCTTAAAGAAATTTTTGTCGATTATGATAATGGCTTTATTGAAGTGTTGAACCCTGCCCATGATGACTTGAAAGAATATTTTACAGCATTAACCATTGAATTGCCCAATGATTTTTGCGCTGAAGTAAACCTGGAGGCAGTTGAATGGATAAAAAGAATTTCAACTTCACTTGAAAAAGGTTTTGTGCTTACAATAGATTATGGTTATCCATCCTCTGAATTGTATCAATCCTATCACCGGTTGGGAACCATAGTTTGCTATAATAAACACACAGTAAATGATCTTCCTTATAATAATATCGGGCTACAGGATATAACTGCTCATGTAAATTTTTCAGCATTGAAGTTTTGGGGTGCAAAACATGGATTAGAAAATTGCGGATTTACCAATCAGTCACAATTTCTTTTAGGACTTGGGCTGACTGAACATTTGAGAAAGTTAGAAGAAAAAGAAGAGAATAATTTCGAAGTAAGAAAAAAATTAATGGGCCTTCATACTCTTCTGATGTCAATGGGAAAAAAATTCAAAGTGCTTATTCAACAAAAAGGATTGAACAATCCATTTCTTTCTGGTTTACAATTCTGTCAGCCGCTTATTTAAACTACAAATCGCTGTTTTGTGCCACAATTGCAGTTTAATTGTGCCGGCATCATTTTTATGCATGGTTCATGTTATCTATTTATTTAATTAAAAAAAGAAAACATGTACTACAATCAGTCATGTGCCGCAAAAGGCAACAATTACGGAAACCGGCAAGGCCAGTTTATCCGATCTATGCAGCGTGCCGCTGTAAACATTTACAAAACTGACAACAGTTATGAAATGCTGGTATTTGCACCTGGCCGCATCAAAGAAAATTTTCATATTGATGTAAAAGGAAACGAGCTTACTGTTTCTTACACACCACCGGAAGGTTTTCAAAAACCAAATTGGGTTTTGAGAGAATACAGCCGTGGTGGATTTGTAAGAACTTTTACACTCAATGAAAGTATTGACACGGCAAACATTGCAGCTAAATACACAGATGGTGTATTGCAAATTAGTTTGCCAATAATTGCAGGAAAGGAAAATGAAAAGAAAGAAATAGTGATCAACTAAACTTTCTTTAGTGTGTAACCGTCTCGCCTAAAGCGGGACGGTTTTTTTATTCAAGTCAGTTCTATCTCGAACCCTTCCGTTGCCAAAGCCGCGGATACATCTGAAGTTAATTTGAACGAAGCAAGCATTTCCTCAAGAAACGCATCTGAATGTGAGGGATCATGATGAGCAAACAAAGTATGTTTTGCCGATGTAATAGAAGCAAATAATCCTGCATCATTGATCGAAGAATGTCCCCATCCTCTTCGCATTGGATATTCCTCCTTTGTGTATTGTGCATCGTGCAGCAATATATCAGCTCCTTCAGCCAAATCATAACCAGAAATCCATTTTGGATTTTGAATCATTCCATGACTTCCCAGGGCTGGTTCGTGATCGGGTATATATGTAAACACAAAATTTTCACGCATTATTCTATAACCAACTGTTGGGCCCGGATGAATTATATAAGCTGATTGAATGCGAAATGGACCGATATCAAATACGCTGTTACTAACCTCATGCAATTCTAATTTGCAGGGAACATCACGAAGAAGAACGGGGAATAATGGTGGCGAAAGATAACGGCTGATGCGTGAAAAAAGTGATTGCGAACTACTGGCCGGTCCCCAAATATGAATTTCTTTAGAAGGATCAAACAACGGACTAAAGAATCCTAACCCTTGTATATGGTCTAAATGAAGATGTGAGAGCAATATATCTATTCGCTTACTGGCAGGGTATGCACCTCCGCATTTCCGAATGCCGGTTCCCCCATCAAGTACAAGCAAATGATCATCATACACCACGGAAGCGCAGGATGTATTACCGCCATATTTTTCCGTTTCGGGTCCGGTCGTTGGTATAGAACCACGAACTCCCCACAATTTTACTTTCATATTAATTTTTGTTTCCAAAAAATGGCAACTGCTCCTAAAAAATTTCCGGACCGGCTAATGATCGGGTAAGAAGTAACAGATATACTTTGCTTTTCACCTTTCAGGCTTAGGATCTGAAAACTCTTATGGTATGGGCGTTGTTTTGATAAAGTTTTTACCAATGGCAATTCTTGCGGAGCCAATGGATCACCGTTTTTATCTAAAGGCTTAAAAATAGTTGACCATTCTTCAACCGGCATTTCCCCGGTATCTTCAAATCTTTTACCCAACACTTCTTCTGCAGGTTCATTATAAAAAATCAGGTTACCAAGTGTATCTGTAATAAAAACAGGGATTGAAAGACAATCTGCCAATTGGCGATTCAAAATTATTTCTATTTCGTGAGCAGCCATGCTGTTCTTTTATGACAGAAGTGTCTATCTAAATGTAAGAAGAATAGTTTTGATAATTCCGGAACAAGCTGTAAAGATTTTAAAATTACCTGCACAATTCTATAATAATGGGTTTATGTTGCTGATAAATTGTCGAAAGCTCTGTAGCATCAGCCAGTTCAAAATCCTCAAATTCAAAACCGGGAGATACTGTACACCCAACAAAACAATATTCACTTTCGGGAGCAGGGCGGCTTGCGAACCAACAATTGGCCAGAACTACATACTGAAATGATTGTCCCTTTTCATGATCACTCCCTAAAGAAATAACTTTTAATTCACCGGATGGTTCAATTATATAAATAAGTAAAGGGTCCCCTGCATAAAAATGCCAGCACTCATCGCTTTTGATTCGATGAAAAGCAGAAAAGTTACCCTTCTCCAATAAAAAATAAATAGCGGTTGAAAAAGCCCTGCTTGCTCCAAATCTTCCTGGTAATGCATCTGCAGCTATTTCTTCATTGCTTTTGTATGTTTGTTTATACCAACCTCCTTCCGGATGAGGTTCTAAATTATATTTCTGAATAAGTGTGTTGGTAATTGACATTTGAATACTAACTCCAGTGTTTTATATTTCTATTGTGGCAGATTTAAAATTTTCTTTTAAATAATTGTAGAGTTTATAAACAACAAACTGTACATCTTCTATTATTCCAAAAAGAATTGGCGACTTACGGGTTCTAAGCCAGGGATACCCAAGAAAATAAAGACCGGGAAATTCAGGTATTCCATCTTTATGTATCAATTTTCCTTTATCATCAAACACAGGTAGTTTAATATATTTGTAGTCATGATCAAAACCTGTCGCCCATATTATTGTACTGATGTTATTTTCTTTGAGATCAATTGATGTTATACTACTAGCGCAACTTGCCTCAACATCCGGAATGTCTGCTTCATCATATTGTGCAGGAGGTGCAGATAAATTATTCTCAGTGATATGATCATCAATCAACTTTTTTATTTTCTGAGAAAATTCGTCGGCAAATTTTACATGTTGTGCTGCATCCTGCTGAAAACAAACTGTGCGTTCATTTGCATCATTCATTTTGCCTAAAATAATAGCTCCTTTTTTTGAAAGCGATTGTAAACTCATGGTATCTCTCCCGTTACCAGTCCCGGTAACCTGTGGTGGTCGCAACTCTAACATCCTGGGGTCTTTTATTTCTTCAGCTTTTATATTATAAAATTTTGCTTCTCTTACCCAATAGAAAATATCTTTTCCCCGGTACCATCTCGGAATGCGACCTACCATGCTGGTTGAGAGATAAACTTTTCTTCCTGCATTTAGCAGGTCTTCTGTGATCTGGCAGCCGGATTGTGCACTACCTACTACCAGCACAGCGCCATCTGGTAATTGACCTGCATTTTTATATTCACTCGTATGTAATTGTTTTAAATCCTTCGAAATATTTTTAGCTAATGAAGGAATTTTAATTTCATTTGCAACTCCTGAAGCAATAATAACTTGTTTGCAGAAATATTTTTTGATCTCATTATTACACGAAACTGAAACAATAAATACATTCCCCGGTTTTTCAATAGAAATCACTTTTGAATTTTCAACAACAGGCAGTTGATGAGATCTTACATATTGCTCAAGTGCAGTAACAAATGCTTGTGCTGATGAAAATGAATCTGGATCTGCTAACTCCGGATCTTCACCAGGTAAAACGTTTAATTTGTTGGTTGAATTGAATCTGAAACTATCCCATCGTTGCGAACGCCATGATTCTCCGATCTTTCCCCGTTCAAAAATGATATGACTTAAACTATGTTCCTTTAAATGATAACTGGCGGCTACACCTGAATAACCTGCACCAACAACAATTACATCGAATAAGATTTCTGTCATAAATAAGTCAACGGGATTGAAAACTAAAAATACGAACTGTATGGGGTAAAAAATACACAGATAAGCGGTCTGAAATTTGATATTACACTAATAACTAAACCACTTTATCATGGCAAATACTCCTAAAAATAAAAAAGAAGAAAAAGATAAAAAGCATCAGGGTTTAGAACCCGATCCTGAAACTTTGCATACAACAGATCCACAGGAACATATGAAAGGCCCTGTTTCTTCAACGATGCAAGGCATCAAAGAAGAAGCAAAAAAGAACGATAAGGTTTCAAAAGAAGAAGCAGACCGGGAAAGAGAAAAGAATATGTAGCTTTAGCTATTAGAGAAAAAAAGCTTTATTGTTTAAAACAATAAAGCTTTTTTAATTGATCTTATTTTGCCGCTTTGATAGAAATTCCGAGATGAATAGCATCCCTGATCAGGTCATCCGGTTTACCAGGATAAACAAGTCCCCATTCTTTACGATCAATATTAAATTTAGCAATTGCTTCCGCAGTATTCCCTGAAACAGTGATGCGTGCAGGAAACTCTATATTTTTTGTCACTCCTTTTAACGTAAGATTTCCGCTTACCAAATGCGTAGGATCAGTTACTTTATATTTATTGATCTCTTCCTGTCTTGGGTCGACTGTATCTTTTATAGCATTCCCGGTATAAGGCTTCACACCTGTTAGCTCAAAAATACCTTCGGGATTTTTCTCCACGTCAAAGAAGTCTGCTGACTTTAAATGGCCCAATAATTTTTTATTCATGGCGGTATCAGATCCTTTTGGCCCTTCCACTCGCATATTTGCAAGATCAAGGATAAACTTACCGCCTGTTACTTCTCCATTCTTTACATTTATATCACCGCTTTTCAGGGGTACAATGCCTACATGGTATCCGGTAACTTTTGTTGCCACCCATTCAACCTTACTATCCGAAACATTCAGCTTCCAAACTTCGCCGCTTTTATCATCATTCACTTTTTTTGCTTCGGTAGCTTTAGCTTCATCGCTTTCAGGAGCACTTGTACAGGATATAATTACAAACAACCCTGCTAGTATCGACGCCAGTAAAAATTTTGTTCTCATTGTTGGTTTTTTCTATACTCCGCAAACAATGTACCGTTCAGGCAATTTCAAGACTTATAATTCTCCCTAACTTTATCCTCTATGAATCGTATCGATCGCCTGGCAGCAATTCTTATTCAACTTCAATCACGACCCCTTGTAAAAGCGCAGGATATTGCTACTAAATTCTCTATTAGTCTTCGTACTGTTTATCGCGATGTAAAAGCGTTGGAAGAAGCCGGTGTGCCCGTGATCGGTGAGGCAGGAACAGGCTATCGTCTCATGGAAGGTTATAAACTTCCTCCTGTTATGTTCAACATGGACGAAGCAACGGCTCTGCTTACTGCCTCCAAACTGGTGCAATCAAAAACAGATGCGGGCATTTCCAAACATTATACTGCTGCACTCGATAAAATAAGAGCTATATTAAGACATTCAGAAAAAGATCATATCGAAGAAATTGATGATCATATTGCGGTGATGACACATCCTTCCATTGTTTATCAGCCAACAACCGAGTTGCATTTGCAATCAATATTAAAAGCGATCGGCAGTTCTTCTGTTATAGAAATAAATTATACTTCTCTTGAAAAAAATGAGATCACTCATCGTAAGATAGAACCTGTAGGTATTTATTATCTCGGCAGTCATTGGTATTTGATTGCTTTTTGCCAAATGAGAAAAGATTACCGGAATTTCCGCACTGATAAGATCAAACAATTAATAACCACCAATGAAACAAATTCAAAAAAGCATCCGCCGCTGCAAAGTTTTATCAGTAAAATGTCTGCTGACAAAGAAGTAACAAAAGTTGTGATAGATGTGGAACCGGAAATTGTAAAATTCCTTGGCGAGCAGAAATATTACAATGGTTTTGTAAAAGAAGAAAGAGTTGGCAATTATGTTCGCATGACTTTCTTATCCGGGTCCTTGATGGGTTTTTCCCGTTGGTTCATGCTTTATGGCGATCATGCAAAAATTGTGGAACCACTCGAATTAAACGATATGGTGGCTGAGATCGCAGAAAATATTTTGAAAAAACTTGAAATCTCTCAGATGCTACTGACATAGGGCTGTCACAAATGGGTTGTTTCTTTGAGTTCTAAACAACACACTATGACATTTATTGAATTCTTTAAAAAGCAGTTTATTGAAGAAGCAGCCACAACACGCAAAATGCTAAGCCGTGTCCCCGACAACCAGTATAATTTCAAACCGCATGAAAAGTCGATGGTAATGAAAAGCCTGGTCAGCCATCTTGCCGACCTGCCCGGTTGGATACATTTTACATTGACTACAGACGAGCTCGATTTTCAAAAAGCGTATGAGCAACCGGACATCAATAACAATAAAGAGTTGCTGGCATATTTTGAAAAAAGATATAATGATGGATTGTCAGCCCTTGTTGCGGAAAATGAAAAGGTGTTGAATGATCCGTGGACACTAAGAAATGGAGAAACTATTTATTCTACTAATCCAAAGATCGATGTGTTGAGGATGTCGTTGAGTCAGCAAATACATCATCGTGCACAATTGGGTGTGTATTTAAGATTGCTGAATGTTCCAATTCCCGGAAGCTATGGACCAAGTGCAGATGAAACTGATTTTTAAAAATAAAAAATAGGAACCAATGGAAGCTCATGATTGATTCATGAGCTTTTTTGTCTTACAAAAGTTGAATATACTTGTCACAGTACAAGAGTGCGACGCAAGGAACGATGATAGTAGTAATTCAGTCGGCTAAATAAAAATCAATTCTTCGAAGGTGGGACCCGTATATACACAAGTTTTATATTCCGTCTTCCGGATTCTCTTTCATCTATTTCAAATAGCCCGAGACTACGGATCAGTTGTAATAATTTTTCAAATCCATAATTACGCGGATCAAAATCTGGTCTTTTCTTCAATAACATATTACCAAGATCACCCAAAAAAGCCCAGCCGTTCTCATCAGCTATGTCGTTAATGCTCGAAGTAACAAGATTCACTAAATTCTTATCCGCTTTGCTGATCACCTTTTCTTTCTTTCTCAGGTCACTCAGCTTTATTTGTTTTGTGCTTGGTTCGGGTTGATCCAATATTTCTATATAAATAAATTTATCACATGCGGCACGAAACGCTGACGGTGTTTTTTGCTCGCCCATACCAAATACTTTCATTCCTGCTTCACGTAGCCGGGTGGCCAGTTTTGTAAAATCACTATCACTGCTCACCACACAAAATCCATCCACACGACCAGTATATAATATATCCATCGCATCAATGATGAGTGCAGAGTCTGAAGAATTCTTTCCAGTTGTATAACTATATTGTTGCACTGGTGTAATAGCATGATCAAGCAATACTGCTTTCCAGCCCGTAACATGTGGCTTTGTCCAATCCGCATAAATACGTTTAAAGGTCGGCACACCATATTTGGCGATCTCTTCCAATATTCCATTTATGAGGCGATGCGGCACATTATCGGCATCAATCAGAACGGCAAGCCGGAGATCCTTTGAGTTGTCCATTTACAAATTGATTTACAGGAAAGATAATGATTTAAAAGCTGCCGTTTATTTGGCAAATGACCGAATGTTTTAGCACTATTTAGAATGGTCGTACGCTATAAATGAGGGAAACTTTAACGGCTGCTCTGGCCTTTAAAGATTATCTTTCCGCCCTCTTTATATGATGAAATCAGAAAGTAAATCAATCGAAATGTCAAATCTTACCCAAGTAGTGAATGTGGACAAGAACCTGAAAACGCTAAAAAAAACTGTGCATGCTTCCGATATCGATCAACTATTAAGTAGTACCGGTCCTTTTACGTTTTTTGCTCCTTCTGACTCTGCTTTTCAAAAATTAGAAAAGGGAATGCTGGAAAAATTATTTGAACCACAAAATCGTGGCCGGCTTGCAGATCTTTTAAGCAACCATATTGTAAAAGGAAAAATAGGTTATAAAGAATTAAAGGATGGCGAAAAACTTATCACTGTAAATGGTCGTGAATTAAATGTGCAGGTAAATAATGGTAATGTACGTATCAGCGATATTCCTATTCAACCCCGTGATGCAAAAATTTTGAATGGTGTGTTGCATGTAATGGACTCTGTAATAATTTAAAAAAAATAGTCATGATATATTAATATATCATGACTATTACTTATATAAAAGTATAGAAAAACTTAACCCTGGTCTCTCAACCATTTGATGAGATCATCCTTTGCCTTGCCCGTTTTTTGCTGTATCCTTCCCCAGAATTGATCGTCTTTGCCCTCTTCATATCTAAGATCATCATCTGTTAATTGACCATATTTTTCTTTAAGTTTTCCTTTCCATTGGTTTAAAAAACCTTTTACTTCCATTTTATCCATAATGCATGTTTTTAATTAAATAATAGATATACTATATAAGGGGTAAAAACTGTGCCAGAGGAAAAAGCCAATTTTATTACATACAGAGGGATGTTGAGGCATAAAGTTTGGGGAATATATTGTCCATTCGCTTGCTCTTTTTATAAGGTTAAACAGTGATATATTTTTTACTTTCAAAAATTAAAATCAAATGGAAACAAAAACAAAACAGGACGTAAAGCAGCAAGGGTCTGCTTTACAAAATGAAATTGTGATAAATAGAGTTTTCAATTTGCCGGTAAGTGTAGTGTGGCTTGCCTGGACAGATGCTGAATACTTTAAAAAATGGTGGGGGCCTAGAGGCTTTACTTGTCCTTCAAGTAAAATGGAAGCAAAAGTTGGCGGTAAATATTTGAGTTGTATGCGTGGGCCTGACGGAAAAGAATTCTGGTCAACCGGAGTGGTTAAAGAATTAATTCCTGAAAGAAAACTTGTTGTTACCGATAGCTTTTCAGATGAAAAAGGAAATATTAAACCTGCATCTGAATATGGCATGCCGGGAGATTGGCCAAAAGAACTTTTAATAACAGTATATCTAGAAGAAGCAGACGGTGCAACAAAGATGAAACTTAAACACCAGGGTATACCAGCTGAAATGCGTGAAGATTGTATAAAAGGATGGAATGAATCATTTGATAAGCTGGAAGAGAATATTACATAATTGGCAAAAACTAATTTTTAATTGATAAAAGAGTTGTCGTGATCAGACAACTCTTTTCAATTTCGACAACAACTTAATAATTAACTTGCATTCACTTTCTACAAAACATGGCTACAGCAACAAGACATTTAAGCAGTTCATCAGAGGGAAAAACACCGAAGGCAAAGATCAATAAAGAAAACCTGCGGCAGGCTCTTGCTCTTTTTAAATATTTAAAACCTCATCGCGGTAAATTTATTTTAGGGTTAGTATTCATCGCACTCTCTGCATTCACTACCAGCTTGTTTCCTTTATTCTTAGGAAAGATGATCGATGCAGCATCCCCCGGTGCCACTTTGCCTGGAATGGATAGTAGTTCGAAATTTGGGTTCGGCTTAAAAAATATTCACTGGAGTTTAAATACAACATTGCTGCTCATCTTCGCTCAATTGACAGTCCAAACTTTTTTTTCATTCATGAGAGTGTATCTCCTTACAGCAGTCGGTGAAAGAAGTCTAGCTGATATGCGTAAAGATGTTTACAGTAAGTTGCTTACTATGCCAATGAGTTTTTTCACAGAGAAAAGAGTAGGGGAATTAAGCAATCGCATCTCCTCTGATCTTTCACAAATACAGGACGCCATTTCTTTTACACTGGCAGAATTTCTGCGCGGCGTCTTCACTCTGATTATTGGTTTGTTTTTTATTTTCTGGATCAGTCCAAAACTTGCTCTTGTAATGTTATCAGTAGTCCCATTACTTGCGATTGTTGCAGTAGTATTTGGAAGGCGTATTCGTAAAATGTCACGCAAAA
>JBIOVR010000491.1:0-5105 GCA_044867875.1 Chitinophagaceae bacterium | reverse complement strand
TTGTAATTGTTTTTGAATTTCAATGGCGCTGTTCACCCCATCAATGGCGCTGGAAAAAATGCTGAGAGCTCCGTCGCCATTAAATTGAAGGATCTTCCCGTTATAATTCTTTACGGTCGTATCCAGCACTTCTTTCAGGTGTTTTTGTTTGGCTTTAGCCAATAGTTCATTCTCCTGCATCAGGGCGGTATACCCTGCCATATCCACAAACATTAAAGCTGCCAGTTGTCGCATAAAAAAGAATACGAAAATAAGGAGAATGTATGTTGGCTTTGCACGGGAAATGAGAATAAAAAATCCCTTCTGATAAATTGCAAGTACTAACTTTAAAGCTGCAGCCGAACCACCGACCTACAGCAACCAAAACTATACTCAACCAAACATGGAAGTACACCACCATTCTCATACTTCAAGAAAAAAATGGACTCATTATTTCTGGGAGTTTCTCATGTTGTTCCTTGCCGTGTTCTGCGGATTTCTGGCAGAGTATCAGTTAGAGCATATTATAGAAAACCAGCGGGAGAAAAAATATATCAACTCATTTATTGAAGACCTTAAGGCGGATACGGTTTTTATTAATCAGTATGTAAATTCCAAGATCGAGAAAAGGAAGGATCATGATTCATTGATCTGGTATCTTAACTCACCCAACCTAAACCAGTATGGGCAAAGAATTTATCTTCTTGCCCGCCAGTTAACCCGTGGCATGAATTTCATTCCTGCTGACGGAACAATTAAGCAATTAAAAAATTCCGGCGGACTGCGATTAATAAAAAGTCAACATGTTTCAGACAGCATCATGGCATACGACCAGGCGATTGACCGGGTATTGCTTACGCAAACCAGGCAGGAAAATGAAATCACAGAGATAAGACCAATGATGGGGAAACTGATGGATCCGAATGTTCTGGAAACAATGGTTTATGGCGATGTTATTCATGCTCCTTCCGGAAATCCCGCACTGCGAACAACAAATAAGGAGTTTATTCTTGATTTTATTTATGCTATCCATCAGTTAAAGGGCAGTGATGCCTTAAATGCTGTTCGCCTACAACGGTTAAAAGAAAGAGCAATTGGAATTATTCTATTTCTAAAGAAAGAGTATGATCTAAAATAATTTTTATGGAGGTACATGCCCACAGTCACACCGAAAGAAAAAAATGGACCCATTATATCTGGGAATTTTTTATGTTATTTCTGGCAGTATTTTGCGGTTTCCTGGCAGAGAATGAACGTGAACATTATGTGGAGCATCAACGTGAAAAGCAATATATACGATCGCTTATCAACGATCTGTCAAAAGATACCATAAAAATTCAAGCTATGACCTTAATGGGGAAAGAGGCGATGAAAGGTCTTGATTCTTTAGTTCATGCATTTGATACATTATCAGTAAAAGACGACGATCAACTTCAAAAGCTATATTCCTTATTTTTTACCTGGGGAACCACTCCATATATTGTACCATTCACCGACCGAACAATATCTCAATTAAAATCGGCAGGGGGTATGAGGCTTATCAGAAACCAAAAAGTTTCTGATAAGGTTACAACTTATTACGAGGCGGCAAATTTGTGTAAGGAACAGGTTACCGTATATTTTGCGGACTTAAATACGCTGATCGAGCTTTCGTATAAGATACTGGATAAACTGTACAACGAAACCAGCCATGTAAATATGATATTGGCTCGAAAGCTTATTGCAGACAATCCTCAGAACGTAAGAGAATTCATAAACAGGACACAGGATCTAAAAGAAGTAATTGGTAATTATCATGAGCTTTTATTTCAAATGGAAGCTTTTGCAAAACAGGTTATCACTACAATCAAGAAAGAATATCATCTCAAATAAGATTTATGGAAGTACATGCTCATTCACATACTGCAAGGAAAAAGTGGACACATTATTTTTGGGAGTTTCTCATGTTGTTCCTTGCTGTGTTCTGTGGTTTCTTAGCGGAATACCAATTGGAGCATAAGATTGAAAAGGACAGAGAAAAAGTTTTAGCAAAGGCATTTTACGAAGACATAAAAAAAGATACGGCAGCTTTAATCAATGGGATCGTTTTCAGTAAAGTGAAAATTAAATCGGCGGGAAACGCAATTTCGATATTAAAATCGGACCGCAGTAAATGGAATGACACCCTGCTGTATAAAGACTTAACCACACTGACGACCGTATATCCCTTTATCGCTACAAACGGAACCTATGAACAAATGAAAGCATCCGGTTCATTACGATATTTTTCACAGTCGTTGGTGAACCAAATGAATGCTTATTATGTACAAGTTTCAAAAACAGAACACAGGGATGTGCTTGAAGACGATCACCTTCGGGAACGGTTTATTGTCCGTTTAATTGACATTATAAATATAGAAGTAATGTCTGATATTCGTCTCAATCAACCAATAACACATGTAATGTATATTAATCAAACGGGGAAAGCAGGTATTGACAAAACTGTCAACCTTATTGCTATTTGCAAAATTGTACGTACCCGCTCTATGATGGAATATGAAGCACAATTAAATATTGCATATTCCCTGCTGGCAGCATTAGAAAAAAAATATAGTCTGAAATAAATTATTATGGAAGTACATGCCCACACTCATACCCCGCGAAAAAAATGGACACATTATTTCTGGGAGTTTATCATGTTGTTCCTCGCTGTGTTCTGTGGTTTTCTTGCCGAGAATCAAAGAGAACATATGGTGGAACATCAGCGGGAAAAACAATACATGGAATCCCTGTTAAGCGATCTGGCCGCAGACACCACAGTACTCGGTAGCGGCATCCCGCTAAAACTTAAAAGGATCAACGCCATTGATTCGGTATTTCAATTTTTTAATCAACACCCTGATGCAAAAACTATTTCCGGACAACTTTTCAGAACAATAAGAAGGACAAATTTCGATGCCAGGTTTATCCGCAATGTCATTACTATTAACCAGCTGAAAAACGCAGGAGGAATGCGATTGGTACGTAATAAAGAAGTTTCGGATTCAATTTCATCCTATGATCAGCGTTGCGAGGTGACAACTTTATATAATGATTTTTATACGGTGAATTCCCAGGTTGGTAACCGGCAATTTGAAAAACTATTTAATGCGATCGATCTGCTCCCTTTATACATTTCCAATGCAAGCCCCGGGATCATAGCGAATATTCCGGATTCGTTTATCATACGAATTAATACCGCAGAATTGAATGAGCAATTAAATTTTATGATGCTCGAAAAATCTTATGCACGGCAGGAAATAGAAAGGTATAAAGAACTGCAGGGAAGGGCGGAAAGACTGATGGAATTAATCAAAAAAGAATATCGCTTGGAATAAAAGTACCATATGCAACAACCTTTACTTCAAGATCAAAAAAGAATTGCATCCATCGACTTATTGCGTGGTATCGTCATGATCATTATGGCGCTTGATCATACCCGTGATCTATTTCATAGTGAAGCATTCACTGTTGACCCGCTTAATCCTGCCACTACTACACCTATATTATATTTCACAAGATGGATCACGCATTTCTGCGCACCCACTTTTGTTTTTCTTTCCGGTGTTTCTGCATGGTTGCAAAGCAGGCGAAAAACAAAAAAAGAATTGAGCCGCTTTTTAATAACACGGGGACTTTGGTTGGTGCTTATCGAAATAACTGTTATGACACTTGGAGTATTAGGCGATATACATTTTAATACTATCATCCTGTCAACCATATGGTCCATTGGCATCAGTATGGTTATTGTGGGACTTCTGATCTGGTTACCTTTTCGTGTACTGCTTATTGCAGGATTAATAATTGTGTTTGGTCATAATATCCTTGATTTTGCTGAAGCAGATCGTAATGGCGTTGTTCCTGCCTGGTGGAGTCTTTTACACCGCCCTGCTTTTATTCAGTTAAACAGCAATTATACTTTAGGTATTTTATATCCTTTTCTTCCATGGACAGGATTAATGATACTTGGGTATTGTTGCGGTAAATTATTTAGCGACATAGAAACGGAACGCAGAAATAAAATACTGCTGTGGATGGGAATTGGTGCACTGGTATTATTTGTGGTATTAAGATCGATCGATATTTATGGCGATCCCCTTCAATGGAGTAAGCAACAAAATGGGCTTGCTACATTTTTTTCTTTTATGAATGTGCAGAAGTATCCGCCATCATTGCTGTTTATGAGTGCAACGATCGGTTGTGCACTTATTTTTTTAGCGTTGGTAAAAAATACAAATGGCAGGTTGGTAAAAATTATTTCGGTGTATGGCAGAGTTCCTTTCTTTTATTATATCCTGCATTTTTATATCCTGCATATCATTTCTATTATTTTATATTTATCAAGAGGTCATAGTATAGCAGAAGGAGTGAAAGGGATACCGGGGTTTCCGTTTAAGTTTATCAATCCGGGGGAAGGTTATAGTTTATTGATAGTGTATGGTGTTTGGCTTGCGGTTGTTATCGCTTTATATCCATTGTGCAAATGGTATGACAGGTATAAAACAAATCATAAAGAAAAAAAGTGGTTGAGTTATTTGTAATTTTTTTTTTTGAGCTATTAAATAAATAAACATGAAGAATTTCATCGTTCTTATTTCGATCCTGTTAATTCAACTATATACCTACTCACAAAAACCCCGTGCAAGAGATATTGGAATTCCTTTTGACGGCACAACAGGGAAGTTCAATGCCATTACTGATGTAAAGGGTGTTGAAGTTGGTTACAGCACCATCATTTCCGGTGAAGGAAAAAATATAAGGGGCAAAGGCCCGGTGCGTACCGGGGTTACTGCCATTTTACCAAGAGGCAGAAATAATAATCCTGTTTATGCAAACTGGTACACACTAAATGGAAATGGTGAAATGACAGGAACAACATGGTTAACTGAATCGGGATTTTTAGAAGGCCCGGTTATGATCACAAATACCAACAGTGTAGGTACCGTAAGAGATGCTGTATTAAAATGGTATGTAAAAAAAAGTTGGTATCACGAAGATTTCTGGTACACTTATCCTGTTGTTGCAGAAACTTATGATGGTTTCTTAAATGATATTTATGGTTTTCATGTAAAAGAAACGAATGCATGGGAAGCATTGGATAGTGCAAA
>JBIOVR010000490.1:0-4573 GCA_044867875.1 Chitinophagaceae bacterium | reverse complement strand
TATTAGGAAAGGAGCTAGGTGATTCATCATGGAATGCAATAAAAGAAGACGGAACTCCATTTCCCTGGTATGAGTTTCCAACGGTTGTGAGTTTGCAAACAGGGTTCCCGCAACGGAACGTAAAAATGGGAGTTAATCTTCCTAATGGTTTATTTGTTTGGTTGTTGATCAATTCGGAAGCATTGATCCGCAACGGGGAGTTTGATCCGTATGCAGTCGTGATCTCATTTTCTGATATAACAGACAGTGTGAACCGCGAAGAAGAACTTAGAAGAAGCAACGAAAGATTTTTCTATGTTTCAAAAATAACTTCTGATGCTATCTGGGACATTGATCTTGCAACAAAACAGATCTATCGAAGTGAAACATTTTACGAATTATCCGGTTATAGTCGTGAAGAAATTAAACCTGACCTCGATTGGTGGTTTAATAAAATTCATCCAAAAGACAGGGATAGAGTGAAGAATAAAGTTCAGGACCATATTCAACTTGGGCATGAACGATGGGAAGATGAATACCTTTTTCTTTGTGCCGATGGCAGCTATAAATTTTTACTCGATTCAGGAACTATTTTAACACGTCATGGGAAGCCAGTAAGAATATTAGGTGCTATTCGTGATCTTACAGAAAAGAAAAAACTAGAACAACAACTTTTACAGGAACAAGAACAAAAGCATAAAGCAGTTAGCCAGGCGGGTATTTCGGCACAGGAAACAGAACGCAGTAATATCAGCCGCGAACTTCATGATAATGTTAACCAGCTTCTGATGAGTGCAAAGTTGTTCATGAATTCTGCGCAGACTGACCCTCAAAAGGCAAATGAACATATTGAAAAAGCGATCACTTATCAACTGATGGCTGTGGAAGAGATCAGGAAGCTTTCAAAAACATTGAATACATCGCTGGTAAAAGTTATCGGTCTTAGCCGAAGCATTGACGATATTATCATCAATATGAAAGCCTTTCAGCAGATCGAAACAAGATTTCAGTATGATCAAAAATTGGATAAACTTCTTTCGGATGATCAAAAGCTTATGATCTTCCGGATACTGCAGGAGCAAACCAATAATATTATCAAGTATGCCAATGCGAAAAATGTATTAATAACTTTAAAAGAAGAAAATAGCAAGATCTCTCTTTCAATTACCGATGATGGAAAAGGGTTTGATGCTTCAGTTCAATCAAAGGGCATTGGGTTTATTAATATTTATAATCGTGTGGATGCTTTTGGAGGAGACATGGAGCTTATATCTTCCCCCGGTAATGGATGTTCTCTCCGGATCAATTTCCCTCTTATATTAAATTAATCGAAATCTATAGGCGGTAGCTGGCGAACTTTTATTTGCTTATTGTATCGCTTCATCAATCGTTTATTCTTTTTTGCTCCTACACTTGATGCAACACCGCTCATTGCAATTTTTATAAAATAATTTATGAACGACCTGTCACGTAACCGTGGAAAATAAACTACGCCAACTCTCTTTTTATTTTCTTTTTTAATAACAAAGCTGTTTGCAATAAAAGTCATCAACCCCTGTAAGAACCTTTTCTTTTCCTCACTTCCATTTTTTAAGAATTGTACTTTCAGATCATGATAATACATTCTCATTTCACCCAATGACAGGTAATCTTGCCCTACTGCACGCATTGTAAGTGTATCGAGATAACCAGATTGTAGTTTAATAGAAGATAAAGCCGGCAAGATCTTATTCAGGTATAGCATCGAATGGGGCTGCATCCTTAAAGTAATCAGGAAGCCGGAGAGTGTATCAAGATAAGATTCCCTTGTTCTTAATCTTACCCATCCTGAATCCAGTATGTAAAAATTTAACCTGATCCTGAAGCTGTCTGTTGGAGTTAATCCAAAATTTTTTATTGGAAAAATATCACCATTCATTCTTGTAACTAGTACATCCGCCGTCTCTTTTGTTTTATCATTTAGTTCCGTATAAACCGCCGTGCCATTTGAAATGAAAATTGTATCAATAGAAACTTTGAAAGGTATTTTCTGTATCAATTTTGTTGCCAATGGTTTTATGATACCGGCATGAAATGGCGGGGTTTTATCCCTGTAGGATGTAAAATAGGGCTCATCAATTGTAATATTGCCTGATCGAAAAACACTGTCTTCAAGATATTGGTCAAGGTCAAATTTCGCAACAGAAACCTTCCCGGTTTTTAAAGTAATATAATCAGTTTGCCATTTGCTTGCCGATACAAATTCATCGCGGCTCTTCACAGGATGAAAAGAAACAGAATCAACTGACAGGCTTTGGCCGGGCTTGCTAAAGGAAAGATTTGACCATGCCCAATAATTTTTTTCATCAATGATCTCTCCTGAGATATCAGAAATTGTGAACGATGGATTTTTTTTGATGATGCCTTTCAGATCACCATTTATTTCCGAACCTAATTGAAGATTTTTTAATACCCCTTCATACAATTTAACAGTAGCCGGTTTTTTACCAAGACTATCGGCTGTAAAATTTTTGGCAACCACTTCATTTACTTTCGCTGACCAAAATAATTTTTTACCGGAATTCACTACCATATCACTAAGCTGTATTTTCAGGGATCCTTCTTTTGAAGTTGTGGTTTTGTTATCGGCATTTGTAATTGAAAAATTTGAAAGCGTCGTATTAAATGAGCCAATACTGATCTTGTTATCAATTCCTTTGCTAGTAAAATTTTTGAGACTGACACTACTTTTACTTCCATCCCAATAAACTTTTTGTATGCCTTTTGAAGCAGTATTTTCCATTGAAAAAACGGGATGTTCCATTTCAAGCTTATCAACAAAAATTTCGGGTAATGATGCTTCCCTGTTGCTATCTTTTTTTTCAGTGAACCGGAGCTTAATTACAGGATCAATGATTTTTGCATTTTTAATTTGGGATGATCTATTTATAATGCTATTCACATCAGGAGTAAATACTATGTCCGAAGCCTTTATATCGACACTATCACTATCTTTTACTTGCTTAAATTGAAAGTTCGTCAATGAAGAGACAGAATTGTCAGTTAAGGAAAATTTATCTGCAGTAAGTGATGTATGTTGACCAAACCAGTATAGATCTTTTCCTTCTGTTTTAAGCCTGTCGATCTTTAGTTTTTCTTTTTTATCAATTGAAGCAATAGAAAGTGTATGCAAAAAAACCGATAGTGAACTTTTTGCGTTGTTAATGTATAATTGAGTATTATTTCCCTGTATTTTATTAAATAGGATTATGAACGGGTCATCGGCTTTTTTTGCCGGTTGTAAAAGATTTATTTCGATATGAGCTTTTTCCCAGCTAATTCCCTCGCCTGTCAGCATTTTTAAAGAATCAGTGAATACCAGGCTGTCCAATTTTACATTTCTCGCATTTATATTAAAGTTCTGCTGATGGTCATATATAATGACCTTATCAAATAGAAATTGTTTATTGGTTCCATCAAACGAGGCATTATCCATGTTTACAACCAGTGCTTTAGTTTTCATTATGCCTTTTTTGAAATTAAGCAGCTCCACGGACCCCTGCACATTTGCTACTGACAGGGAATCAGAAACATTATTTGTGTTTAATATAAGATTGGCATCATCTAGCAACAGGTCAATTGAATGTTTTGTTTTTATTTTTATTTTTCCGTTTTCTATTATTAATTTCTCAAGACTCATAAAATTATTTATGCCTGCCATCGAATTCACAATTGGATTCTTGCTTTTTGGTTTTTCAGCTCCTGAAGGATAATAGTCAATAACAGGTCGTATTAATAATGCCTGCCTCGCAATAACTTTTTGATCAAACAAAAGATCGGCCCATGACAATTCGCTGAGAATAAATTGGCGTACCTGTATGTTTCGTGTGTCTTTATATGGTTCGGTATTAATAGAAAAATTACTTAATAAGATCCTGTTTTCTCTTAAGCGGATACTATCGAAACGTAAAAAATAACTGCTGTCCTTTACAAAATTTTCATAATTACGAATGGCCATGTCAAAACTTTCCAACGAAATAGGCTGTGGCAGGCTGTGATCAATTCGTAAGCCCGTCATTTCGAAATTATTTTTTTCTGAAGTAAATGATGTGCTCTTATCATTTCGATTGGTCGTTATACTCACTTCCGCATTTCTTACCCCTACATAATTCAATTGCATATCGCCTGTAAGCTGGTTGATCAATGTATCCAGGTTAGGGATTTTTTTTGTTCCTGCGGTTTTATTTTTTAATTCTAATTCTATTTTAAACTTTGGATCGAGGCAATAAACTGAATCAGCCTTTATCAGGCCTTTTTCATATAAAGACAGAAAATCAACATTAGTTAATTTAAGTGTATCGAGATAAAGCGAGAAGCCAGAGCCGCTGCCATCGGCTCTCTTACCAATTAGCGTACAACTATCAATTTCTATTAATCTCTTTTTGATCTTGATCCTGAAACGGCTAAAAGCAAGACGGTGATTTCCGTCCGGGAAAGTAATATCCTGACCTTTCGTCCAGAATACTAATTTATCTGACTCAAGAAAATCCTCTGCATTTGTATCAGCATCCGTTTCAATATGAAAATGCATTCTCGTTATAATTAGAGGTTGCTG
>JBIOVR010000489.1:0-9947 GCA_044867875.1 Chitinophagaceae bacterium | reverse complement strand
ACCAGTTCAGCATAGGCATTCTGCTCACCCTTAAGCACCCTGCTTATGATCTCATTATCACCAAGTCCGGTTGACATTCAATAACTAAGACTACCAAAGATGAACTTTGGTTACAATAAAGTTAGACCTAATTTCTACTATAATATAGTGTAGAGAGGAACAAGAAAAGGGGTAGCCTGTAACCCCGTAATAAAGCTTGTAGTCATAGTTGTAGATCATTTAATTAAAAGTTCTTTACTGGCTGTAACCTGGAACAAAGGCATGTAGTCTAAAAGAACAGGAAACAATTTACTAACTATAAAAAATTGATTTATGCACGGAACAGAAATGGTGGCAGCAATATTTATCCCGCTGACCTTTTGCGCTTTAATATTTGGGATAGTTTATCTCTATAAAAGAGAAAACCTGGCCATGATTGAAAAAGGAATGAATCCTAAGGACAAGTTGTTTCGTCCTGCGCCATTCAGAAGTTTAAAATGGGGTTTGTTATTACTGGGAGCAGGTATGGGCTTGCTTATCGCTTTTTTCATCGATATGAATCTTCCTTACAGGGTCGAGCCAGTTGGAATTTATTTTGCTCTTATTGCAATGGGCGGCGGACTTGGTCTTATTGGTTCTTATTTCGTTGAGAAAAAGCACTGGTATGACAAGAAAGGTATCAACGGAGAATAAACCCTCTATATAAATTTCCACCTTATCCTCATTAAGCAATGCGCCACGGCGGATTGCTTTTTTATTTTTCTAAAACTTCCAATGCTTTTTTTATTGCGGGATCATCGCCGTTCACTACTTCATAAAAACCTTTTGATCTCCATTTAAATCGTGCAAGCTGAGCCTTTATTCTTTTTTGTAAATAATCTTTATCAGCTCCGGAAACCTGCTTCAGATCAATGCTGTCTTTTGCAGCATAAGCGACCAGTTCCTGCCACATGCCTTCAAGGTTATTATAATTGGCAGTAAAATCTTGTGGAGTACTAAACTTATTTAGCTCATCAAGATGCCTGATATAATAAGTGTACATGAAAGTATTTAATGAGCCACTCAGATAAAGTCTGCTTACATTTCTGTGAAGGCTGCCCGTATCAAGGCCTACAAAATATTTTGGTGTAATACCGCCCCCGCCATAAACTGTATCACCACATTGTGTTTTATAGATCTTACCATTAACGACTTTAGCGGTGTCAAGATGATTGACCTCACCATTCTCATATCGATCGGCTATTTCCTCTAAATATTTTTCTTTCCCATTTTGATAGGAACGTTGAATGCTTCGCCCTTTTGGGGTATAATATCTTGCCACCGTCAATCGAATGGCTCCGCCATCACTTAAAGAATATTGTTGCTGTACAAGTCCTTTTCCAAATGTTCTGCGACCAATGATCGTTGCACGGCACCAATCCTGCAATGCGCCGGCAAGTACTTCGCTGGCACTTGCTGAAAGTTCATCAACTAATATTACAAGACCGCCTTCTTCAAATAAACCGGGACGTCTGCATTTGTAATCTATTCTTTCTACGTTAGCGCCTTGAGTATAAACAACAAGTTTCTCATCACTTAAAAATTCATCGGCAATTTCTACTGCTTCATTCATCAGGCCTCCGCCATTTCCACGCAGATCAAGTACCAGGTTAGTAAGTTTATTTTTCTGCAGGTTTTCCAACGATTGCATAAATTCTTCATAAGCGGTTTCAGAAAATTTATTCAGCTTTATATAGCCTGTTTTCTGATCAAGCATGTAAGAAGCATCGATTGCCGGAATAGGAATGGTTCCTCTTGTTATTGATATTTCTTTTAGTTCATTTTTTCTAAGCACGATGATCTTTACAGGAGAACCTCTTTCACCACGTATTTTCTTTTTTATTTCATCTGAGGAGATGGATGTGCCGGCAACCTTTTCATTATTTACTTTAATGATCTTATCGCCAACCTGGACGCCGGCTTTATCGCTTGGGCCATCGGCAAGTACATGCACTATATGAACGGTATCGGAAAAAATATTGAATTCAACGCCGATTCCTTCAAAGTTGCCGATCAGGTCCTCATTTACTTCCTGCAAATGTGATGGTGGAATATATATAGAATGAGGATCCAGGTGACTCATCATCTCATCGATCGCATTTTCCTGCAATGAGTCTGTGTTTACAGGGTCAACATAACGTTGTTTCACCAGATCCAGTATTTGCTGTAAGGAACTCTTTTTATCCGCTTTAAAAAAGCCCGATCCTGAAGGAGTATTCTCTCTTAGCTTAAATCCAAAAAACATTCCCCCGATCAGAACAATTGAAAAGATCAGCGGAAGCCATACTTGTAATTTTTTATTACCCATCGTTACTTGTTTCTTTGTATTTTGATGCAAAATAGAGAAAAGTTTCTGGTTGCTGTTGCCTTGTGCAGGTTTCCAGGTAGTTGAGAATAAGAGTTAATAAGATTTTATGATTATCATCAAGGCGAAAACAAAATATTCAGTAACGATAAGCCATTAAACCCAGAACGAATGATAAAACTTGTTTGCGATAGTGGGGCTACCAAGGCAGAATGGTGTCTTATAAACAATGGTAAAAAGAAAACTTTCATTACACAAGGCATTAGTCCTTATTTTTTAAATGCTGTACAAATAAAAGATCTGTTGCTAAAAGAGCTTAAGCCAAAGTTTAAGAATATAAAAGTTGATGAGATCTATTATTATGGCACTGGTTGTGCTAATCCGGACAATGCCCGTTTGGTAAAAAAAGCTATTCAACTTGTCTTTACCAATACAAAAAAAATTGAAGTGACGCACGACCTGATGGCAGCTGCAAGATCAGTTTGTGGAAAGAAAAAAGGTGTGATTGCCAACCTTGGCACCGGGTCATTTTGCTGCTACTATGATGGAAAAAAGATCGTAAGACAAATTCCCGGCATTGGCTACATACTGGGTGATGAGGGGAGCGGAGCTTATTTTGGAAAAAAAGTTATTCAATATTATTTATACGAAACATTTGATGATGAACTTCGGGCAAGATTTAATGCAAAGTATATTACTAACCGGAGTGAGATACTTGAAAATGTATATAAAAAACCATTGCCTAACCGCTACCTTGCATCCTACACATTATTCCTTGCCGAAAACAGGGGACATTATATGATCGATAATATTATTGAAGATGGCTTGAATGAATTTTTCTTTTATCATCTTTGTAAGTTTAGGGAATCATGGGTAATGCCCATTCATTTCGTAGGAAGCGTAGCATTTGGTTTTAAGGACGTGTTGCAGCAACTTTGCAGCACTTATGAGTTTGAAATGGGCAATGTTATAAAAAACCCGATGCAAGGATTAGTAGCATATCATAGCTAGGAGGAATTTAATTATGTCATTTGAAAGAATAACAGAGCAATCAAGTAATTACCGGCATTTAGATAAAATGTCTGTAGGAGAGCTTTTGGTAAGTATAAATAATGAGGACAAAACAGTTCCATACGCCATTGAAAAAGCTATCCCACAAATAGAAAAGCTTGTAGAAGCAGCCAGCGATAAAATGCTCAGCGGTGGAAGATTGTTTTATGTTGGTGCGGGAACAAGCGGTCGTTTGGGCGTTGTGGATGCCAGCGAATGTCCTCCAACGTATGGTGTGCCTTACGGATTGGTAAATGCGATAATTGCCGGTGGCGAAAAGGCCATCACTATGGCTGTTGAATATGCAGAAGATAATAAAGAGGAAGGATGGAATGACCTGGTTAAAAATAAAATTTCAGATAAAGATTTTGTGATAGGTATTGCTGCCAGCGGCACCACACCCTACGTATTGGGTGCATTGGAAGGCTGCAAAACACTTGGCATATTAACCGGTAGTATTACAAATAATCCCGGATCGCCATTATCAAGAGTGGTTGATTACCCGGTTGAAGTGGAAGTGGGGCCTGAGTTTGTTACCGGCAGCACAAGAATGAAAAGCGGCACTTCTCAAAAGCTCGTGTTGAATATGATCTCCACAGCCATTATGATCCAACTTGGCAGGGTAGAGGATAATAAAATGGTGAATATGCAGCTTACCAATGAAAAATTGGTGGACCGTGGTACCAAAATGCTGATGGAAAAACTAAAGATGAATAGCTACGATAACGCTAAAGAACTCCTCCTTAAATATGGCAGCGTAAAAAAAGCCGTCGAAAATTATTTAAAATAACGAGTGTTATTGGTTTTCTTTTTTATCTTGTAACCTTAACGGTTCAGTAGTGAAATTACATTGTTTACATATCGTCTCTTCTGCGGCAACTGGTACTTCATTTGCCCCTGTATCCATTATCACTACAACTACAACAACAATCCGCTAAGCGGATTGTAAATTACCATATCAAACACCGGGCAATAAGCTGTAAACGACAAGAGTCGCTCAAATAACTTTATAAAATCATTTCAACAAAATAATATGCAGGTTTTAAAATTCGGCGGTACATCGGTAGCCAATGCTGAAAACATTTCGAAAGTTGTAGCCATTGTAAAAGAGACGATCAAAAAAGACAAAACAATTGTGGTGGTATCTGCCCTCGGTGGAATTACTGATCTTTTGTTGAATGCGGCTGCATCAGCTTCATCAGGCGATGAAACTTTTAAGGAAAAATTGCTGGTTATTGAACAACGACATATGGAAGCAGTAAAGCAATTAATTCCTGTAGCACAACAAAGCCACCTGTTAAGTTTGGTTAAAAAGAGTTGTAATGAAATAGAAGATATCTGTAATGGTGTTTTTTTATTAAGAGAATTAACACCAAGAACTAAAGACAGGATCAGTAGTTATGGTGAATTGATCTCTTCACAGATCATCGCTGCAAAGTTTAATAGTGATGGCGTTGCTGCAACATGGAAAGATTCCCGTGAATTGATCCTCACTAATTCTTCATTTACTGCTGCTGAAGTTGATTATGCAGAAACAAATAAAAAAGTAAACGAATACTTCAATACACAAGCTTCTTCATTATTTATTTTGCCTGGATTTGTTGCTACTGATAAAAATGGTGTAACTACTACGCTTGGCCGTGGTGGTTCTGATTTTACAGCAGCCATTATTGCATCGGCAGTTAAGGCAACTGTGCTAGAAATTTGGACAGATGTAAGTGGTATGATGACAGCCGACCCACGACTAACCAACAATGCACGGATCATCCCGCATATTTCTTACCAGGAGGCAATGGAGCTTTCGCATTTTGGCGCTAAAGTTATTTACCCGCCAACTATTCAACCTGTAATGAGTTTAGGGATCCCGGTTTGGATCAAAAACACTTTTGCCCCGGCAGATGAAGGAACATTGATAGAATCCGTTTCTACAAAAAATGGAAATATAGTAAGAGGTATTTCGAGCATCAATAATATTGTATTGATCAGTTTGGAAGGAAGCGGTATGATCGGTATTCCGGGCTTTTCAAAAAGATTATTTGAAGCCTTGAGTAATGAAAAGATAAATGTTATTCTTATTACACAAAGTTCATCTGAGCATTCGATCTGTGTTGGTATTGATGCGACATCTGCGCAAAAAGCAAAACAAGCAGTTGATGCTGCTTTTGTAAATGAGATTGCTTTACAAAAAGTGGAACCTTTAAAAATTGAAACCGAACTTTCTATTGTTGCATTGGTAGGAGAGAATATGAAGAGTCACCCGGGTATCAGCGGTCGAATGTTTAGTGCAATGGGAAGAAATGGGGTGAACATTCGTGCTATTGCACAAGGTTCTTCAGAAAAAAATATTTCTGCAGTGATCGCTACAAAGGATGTGAAGAAAGCAATTAACGTTTTACACGAAGAGTTTTTTGAAACAACCTACAAGCAGGTCAATTTATTTATCGTAGGCACCGGGAATGTTGGTAAAAAGTTATTCGGACAATTACAAAAGCAGCTTGAGTTTTTGCAAAAGCAAATGAAATTAGTGGTTAATGTGGTTGGTATTTGCAATAGCCGAAAAATGCTGATCAATGAAAATGGCATTACTCTTTCACAGTGGGAGCAAAAGTTAAATGATGCTAAGAATGCCGATATCCAGCAATTCATAAACGAGATAATCGAACGGAATCTTCGCAATTCAATTTTTGTTGATATCACAGCCAGCGATCTTGTGGCCAATGTTTATGAGCAATTACTAAGAAAAAGTATTTCAGTTGTTGCATGTAATAAAGTAGCGGCATCTTCAGCTTATGCTAATTACAAAAAATTAAAAGACATTGCAAGGGAGTTCAATTGCCATTTTCTTTTTGAAACAAATGTGGGAGCAGGTCTACCTGTCATCGCTTCGTTAAATGATCTGCTCAACAGCGGTGATAGGGTTCATCGTATCGAGGCAGTACTTAGTGGTACACTCAATTTTGTTTTTAATAATTACGATGGAACAAGAAAATTTGCCGATGTTGTAAAGCAGGCACAAGATGAAGGCTATACAGAGCCAGACCCACGACTTGATCTAAGCGGCACTGATGTGATGCGTAAGATAATGATCCTGGCAAGAGAAGCGGGAGAAAAAATTGAGATGGATGAGATCGCCAATAATTCATTCATGCCCGAATCATGCATGAAAGGAACAGTGGATGATTTTTATTCTGCAATGGCAAAGGAAGAAACTCATTTTAAAAAGATATATGAAAAAGCAAATGCTGCTGGGTGCAAATTAAAATTTGTTGCTTCTTATAATGAAGGCAAGGCCTCTGTTGGTTTACAGCATATAGACCCTAAGCATGATCTTTATCATTTGTATGGAAAAGATAATGTAGTATTGTTTTACACTGATCGCTATAAGGAACAACCAATGGTGGTGAAAGGAGCTGGGGCAGGTGCAGAGGTTACTGCCAGCGGTGTGTTTGCCGATATTTTAAGAGCTGTAAAGATGTAAAATGAAAACAGTAACAGTACATTCTCCCGGCACAGTTGCCAATCTTGTTTGCGGCTTTGATATTCTTGGCCTTGCATTGAATGCGCCTTATGATGTGATGAAGGTGAAGTTGCTTGATGAACCTCAAGTAATAATTCATAATAAAGACAATTTTAATTTACCAACTGAACCACAGAAAAATGTTGCAGGTGTTGTATTGTTATCAGTGATCGAAAGAATGGAAAATAAAATTGGTTTTGAAATTGAAATCGAAAAACATATAAAACCCGGTAGCGGAATAGGAAGTAGTGCAGCAAGTGCAGCTGGTTCAGCGGTAGCAGCTAACCATCTGCTTGGAAATATTTTTTCAAATGATGAGTTGGTACAGTTTGCAATGAACGGAGAAAAACTTGCATCAGGAGTAAAGCATGCAGATAATATTGCTCCTTGTATTCTTGGAGGTGTAAGCCTGGTCCGCTGTATTCATCCGCTCGATATCGTTTCTATTTCATCACCTGATCTTTTTGTTACGGTTGTTCATCCGCAAATAGAAGTAAGAACCTCTGATGCAAGACAGATTCTTCGTCAGCAGATATTATTAAAAGATGCCATACGCCAATGGGGGAATATTGCCGGGCTTGTAACAGGGTTTTTAAAAAATGATCTTGATCTTATCGGCCGTTCACTCGAAGATGTGATCATTGAACCGGTTCGGAGTATTCTTATTCCTGGTTTTGATGAGGTGAAAACCAACTGTAAAGAAGCAGGAGCTTTAGGCGGCGGCATTTCCGGTTCAGGTCCTTCAGTATTTATGTTGAGCAGGGATGAAGCAACAGCAAAAAATGTAGAATCGGTAATGAAAGAAGTGTATAATAAAATAGGGATTGATTACAATACGTATGTAACTACAATTAATAAAAAAGGAGTGGAGGTAGTTGGATGAAATATTATAGTACGAATAAGGAATCACCACTGGCATCATTCAAAGAAGCAACAATAAGAGGCCAGGCACCAGATAAGGGACTTTATTTTCCTGAAAGAATTCCGCAAGTAGATAAAGGATTGATCGATGACATTGAAAAGGTTTCAAACGAAGAGATCGCTTTTCGTGTTATCGAACCTTATGTAACAGATGAAATAAAAGATGATGATCTATTTAAAATAGTAAGTGAAACAATAAACTTCCCGATCCCGCTGGTAAAAGTTAGCGATAACATTTTTTCACTTGAACTTTTTCATGGCCCCACACTTGCTTTTAAGGATGTTGGTGCAAGATTCATGAGCCGTTGCCTGGGACATTTTTTAAAAAATGAAAACAAAAAGGTGACAGTCCTAGTTGCTACTTCCGGCGACACCGGCGGTGCTGTTGCTAATGGGTTTTATGATGTTCCCGGTGTCGATGTAATAATACTTTATCCGTCAGGCAAAGTAAGCCCTGTGCAGGAAAAGCAATTAACAACGCTTGGGAAAAATATACATGCATTAGAGATTGAAGGGAATTTTGATGATTGCCAGCAAATGGTGAAACAGGCGTTTACAGATCAGGAAATCAATCAAAAATTATTTCTTACATCCGCTAATTCAATAAATATTGCTCGTTGGTTGCCACAACAATTCTATTATTTCCTGGCTTACAAGCAATGGGAGGATAAAAAGCATTCACCGGTCATTTCTGTCCCAAGCGGAAACTTTGGAAATATCTGTGCTGGTATTTTGGCAAAACAATCCGGTTTGCCTGTTCATCATTTTATTGCAGCCTGCAATGTCAATGATTCTGTAACTAAGTATTTGCATACAGAAATTTTTCAAACACAAATTGCCGTACCAACACTTTCAAATGCAATGGATGTTGGTAACCCGAGTAATTTCATTCGCATATTGGAAATTTTTCATCATCAATTTCCTGATCTGGCTAAAAATCTTTCATCATACAGCATCAGCGATGAAGAAACAATTGCAACCATCAAAGAAGTATACGAACATTTAAGCTATTTGTTAGATCCTCATGGCGCTGTAGGTTATTTGTCATTAAAGAGATTTCTTGAAAAGCATCCGAATAGAAAAGGGATCTTTCTTGAAACAGCACATCCAGTGAAATTCCCAGATGCAGTTGAAGAAGCTACATCAACTAAATTTAGCATTCCTTCATCTTTATCGTTAATAATGAATGCCGAAAAGAAAAGCATTAAGATGAAAGCCTCTTACGAATTATTTAAGAATTTTCTATTGGATTAACCAACATTTCGGTATTTATTTTTTCACAATTTTATTTATCAAGTTTTACACTTTTCTATTGGTATATCCATGTATTGCTGATGTATCTTTGCATAGGAGTTTTTGTGTATGCATGATATAGAACCATTTTATAATTGGCAACATATTTATATAGCTGAAGAAGATCAGCGTTCACCTTTTTATGGGCAAACGCATTCTGAGTTTGAGTTCACACAAACTGTTTACAATTATTATATACATCCGCAATGGGATGAATTTGGCAGCCGTACACTTTATATGAAAGTGCTAATGGCTGACTATGACGAAAAGTATGCGATCATTGAATTAATAGGAGAGTGGAATGACGCCATAGAAAACGATATAATGATCCTGAAGCGGGAAGTGATCGATGTTTTTGAAGTGCAGGGCATCAATAAATTTATACTGATCGCAGAAAATGTACTCAACTTTCACAGCGGAGACAGGGATTATTATGAAGAATGGTATGAAGAAACCTCAGATGAACATGGCTGGATCGTGGTTTTGAATATGCCGGAAGCCACACAACATGATTTTAAAAAAGCAAGATTAAACCGCTATCTCGAATTAATGGAAATTCCTGAGTGGCGGACCTATAAACCATTCCACCTGTTTAAAAAGATCGATGCGGTAGAACAGGCACGATTGCCGGGCTAATAATTATTGATTACGGTTATTTGTTATATCTCTCCATATAACAGGGCGTCTATTTTTTACTATTTATTCAATCAAAAAACTTAATTACAATCTTAAACTTTTCTAACAAGTTTGGCATTCCGATAGTATTTTTGCGGCCGGAAAATAGTTCCATCTAAACTACTCTGATTATATGAATTGGTCCCAGTTGTTTACTTCCTCGATAGG
>JBIOVR010000488.1:0-3919 GCA_044867875.1 Chitinophagaceae bacterium | reverse complement strand
TCTATGATATGCCAATAATTCTGTTTTGGTCGTCCGCATTCGTCGCTATTGTTGTTCGGCTTTCTTTTCTGCCTTCTCCGCATTTTCAATGATATCACCTTCCTTAAATAGAACATTTTTCATGATCACTTTCCATTTTTCCTTTTGACGCAATAAGAATTCGAGATCCATTGCAAAATGGATGAACTCTTCTTCCTGCGCTTTTTGCATGATCTTTTTTGCCTCTTTATCTTTTTCAAGTGAAATACGTTGTTCATACCAACCGATGGCTTCGGCTTCTTCCGTTAAAGACGTAAGCATACGGGCAAAAGTTCTTGTCTTTTGACTTAACTCATTTGCGGGTTCATGATACTGATCGAATGACATAAGATAGTTTTTTGTTTATTAATGATTATTCTTCGTGTTCAATATTGGTCATTTTAGCTAATATAAAATAGGCTCCACTCAAAACAATTTTTGCATCCTTCGGTATCTCTTTTAAAAGTGTAATCTCAGTATACCCCACATCCGAAGTTCCTTTTGCAATAGGTATTCTTTCAAATGTTAATTCATCGGTGCTGTCGTTTGGTTCCTTTTCATGCATCATAAAAATATAATCCTGTCCCTGGTATGTAACAATCGCATCGTTTGGTACTGCTGGCACGGTTGATTTATCTAAACTCACAAGGGCAGTGATGTTCATGCCATCGATCAGCCCTGTTTTATCTCCCATCACTTTTGCATGAATGGGAATTGTTTTAGTATTGCTTTCAAAGGCCGTACCAATCGAATAGATCTGCGCATCATATTCTTTGCCTGGGCTATTGGTCAATGTAAAGTGTATTGCCTGGTTTGCTTTTAGCTTAGGTAAATCTTTTTCATATACAAAGAGATCAAGATGTAATTGCGAGTTGTTGACTATCTCTGCAATTGGGGTAGTTACGTCCACATTACTTCCCAATTGTGCATTCACTTTGCTAACAGTTCCGCTTATTGGGGCTCTCACTACAACTGCTGATGAAAAGTTCTGAGAAGCCCCAACTGCTCCGAGTTGCTGCTGCATACTTGCTCTCTGTGTTTTTAATGATGCCAGTTCTGCCTCTACCTGTTGCAATTTTTTTAATGGGGCAGCATTCCCCTCAACCAATTCTTTTTGTCTTTTCACCTCAGTTTCTGCTAATGCAATTTGTGTATTCAATTGTTGAACCTGTTGCTGCATTTGCAACAGTAAGGGGTTGACTATTGTTGCGATGCTTTGGCCTTGTCTTACAAAGCTACCTGGCTGTACATTTAATGACCTTACTACGCCGCCATACAATGGAGTAACAAAGGCTTTGTTTTGATTTGGTACAGTCAAAATTCCATTTGCCTTAATTGCATTGGTCAGTTCTTTCTGTTCTATTGCTCCCAGCTTTATATCAATTGTCTCCATTTGCTCTTTTGTAAGTTTAGCAGTCGTTTCGCTAACATGTTCTTCACTACCTTCCTCTTTTGTTTCTTCTTTAACGGTTTCGGTACTGCTTTTACCACCACATGAACTAATCGATATTATTCCGGCCAATGCAATTATTATTATGAAATACTTTTTCATTATCGAGTTTTTTAATTGTTGTTGTAATAGTTGAATTGAATCACAGATTGATTGTATTTATTCAATACTTCCAGGTAATTTTTTCTTGTATCTATTGCCTGGCCTAAAAACTGGCTCAGCTCAGCAAAACTTATTTCACCGGAAGTATAGCTTAATGTAGCAGCTTTGATGATTGCATCAGCCTGCTTCAAACCGGCTGCTTCATAAAACTGCACCATTGTTCTGTTCTTATCAATTTCCGTTAATGCCAATTGACGTTGTGTATTTATTTGCTGACTTTGAAATGCAAATTGCTGTTGTTGCATTTCTGTTTCAGCTTCTGCTGCTTTTATTTTATTCTTATAAGCGCCACGTCCAAATAATGGGAAGGAGGTCATTACAGAAAAGCCGGTAAAAGGATCGCTTGCTCCCCATAATCGTTGTGAAAAAAATCTTCCTGAAAATTCCGGCCTGTTTGCCTTTTGCTGAACATTTATTGCAGAATTGGCAATATTGATATTCTGCTGTTGTAATAGCAATGAAGGATGTAACGAATCACCAACAGCCAATGAAAGATCGAGCTTTTCTAATGGTTGCTCTACCGGCAAAAAGTATGAGTTTATATTCAGCAACATCATTAGTTGTTGTTGTTGTACTAAAAGATCTTTCTTGTTTTGCTCAAGCATCGCCTGTAGTTCTCTCATTTTTGCCTCGGCAGCAATACTATCAAGTCCTGCTGATTCGCCAGTTCTTACTCTCAACTGAGCCGCTTTAAAGAATGATGAATAAAGACTATCAAGTCGTTGAAATAATAAAAGCTTATCCTGATTATACCACATTTCATAATACGCAGCCCTTACATCTCTTTTTATAACAGCATTAAGTGACACAGTATTTAATTCATAATATTTCAACTGTTGCGTGAAATATTCTTTTCTTGCTTTATTGAGCCCTGGCCATGCAATACTTTGCGAAACACCTATCTTAAGAATCCCCTTGCTGTCAGAAGGTCGTAAATCTTCATTTTCAGCAAACACACCGGTCTTTGGAATTTCCTTTGCCGCTTTAACATCCAGTCCCGCTTTTTTTATTTCCAACTGATTAATGGCAAACTGCAAATTGCTTCTTAATGCGGTATCGATCGCTGCATTGATCGTAATTCTTTGTGGTGATTGTTGTGCCTGCACGCCTGATGAAAGAAATAGCATCAGCAACACCGCTGTTCCGATTGATGTTGTCTTCATCTTTTTATTTTGTTTACCTGAAAAAATTATATACAAACATGGCAACACAATGAGTGTAAGAAATGTTGCTGTGATCAATCCACCTATCACAACTGTAGCCAATGGTTTTTGCACTTCGGCACCAGCTCCATAACTTAATGCCATTGGAATAAAACCAAGTGCAGCTACAGATGCTGTCATCAATACTGGCCTTAACCTGATCTTTGTCCCTTCGATCACTCTTTGGAACACATCTGTAATTCCTTCTTTTTTCAATTGATTGAAAGTGCTTATTAAAACAATTCCATTTAGCACAGCGACACCAAACAATGCAATAAATCCAACACCTGCTGAAATGCTAAATGGCATCCCCCGAATGAGTAATGCAAATACTCCACCGATGGCACTCATCGGAATTGCAGTATAAATAAGTATCGCATACTTTAATGAATTAAATGTGAAATAAAGTAAGACGAAGATCAAAAGCAATGCAATAGGCACTGCTATTTTCAACCTGGCTGACGCTTGTTGTAAATTTTCAAAAGACCCTCCATAAGTAACGTAATAGCCGGAAGGCAATCGATATTGCGGTTGATTCAACTTCTCCTGGATATCGTTAACAACACTCGCAACATCTCTTCCTCTAACATTAAAGCCAACTACAATTCTTCTTTTTCCATCTTCACGGCTGATTTGTGCAGGGCCTTCTTTAAAAGTCACTGATGCGATTTGTGAAAGAGGAATCTGGTTGCCATCTTTACCTGGAATAAATAAATTCGCCACATCATTCAATGAAGTTCTGTATGTACTATCTAATCGAACCACCAACTCAAACTTTCTTTCATTCTCAAAAACTATTCCTGCTGATTCTCCGGCAAATGCAGTGGCAACAACCTGGTTAATGTCTTTAATATTTAAACCATAACCTGCAACTCTTGCCCGGTCGTATTCAATTGTTATTTGTGGCAAACCGGCTGTACGTTCTACCAATGGGTCTGATACTCCATTAATATTTTGTATTGCCTTTGCATATTTAGGAGCAAGTGCTGCTAAAGTGTCAAGATTCTCACCAAATATTTTTATGGCAACGTCCTGCCGAATACCCGTCATCAGTTCGTTAAACCGCATTTGAATGGGTTGTGATGGT
>JBIOVR010000487.1:0-11002 GCA_044867875.1 Chitinophagaceae bacterium | reverse complement strand
ATAAATGAATATACAGGTCTATTCAATTTTATGAAAGATGAGGAAGTACAATTCACAGTTTATGAATGGATATGCTGGGTCTACCCGCTTATGATGACAGAATTTATTTTAGTATGGTGGCCATCAGTGTCAAAACTTAAGACATCAAAAAGATAAGGCTTGCTACCAACATTGGATTATTTTTCATCTCTTCTTCAAAAAGATCTCTGCTATCATACATCGTACGCTACCGCCTTCTGTTTTTTCAATAACAGGGATTGGGATCGGTAATAATTTACTTCTTGCAGCAAGCTCTTCTTTCTGATCATCATTCAATGAAGCAAAAGCTGTTTGACTCATCAATAAAAATTTTTCTCCTTTACTATTCTTTACCTGCAACATATTACCGACAAAAGAATGCATTTGGTCTTTTGTGATCCTTATCACTTCATGACCGGAGCTTTCCAATAATTGCCTTACTGCTATCAGCTCCCATTCTTCTTCAATTGCTTCTTCGCATAAGATCGCAAAGTTCTCACCCAGCGTCATCATAACATTGGTATGATATACAGGATGTCCGTTGTTGTCTACTGCAAAAAAGATTATGGCCCTGTACTTGTTTGCATTGGCAAATTTCTCCAACACTGAAACATCTGTTCTTGGTGAATAACAAGTATAGATCACTTTGTTCTCATGATCCATCACCATGCTGCCGGTCCCTTCCAAAAATTTTCCTTCTACTTCAAATTCACTCCAATCCTGCAGATCCTTTATCACAAACTTTTCAGCAAGCATTTTTAAAATATCATCTCTCTTCTCAGGACGACGATTGGGTGCATATATTGGAAAAACGGAGACAATTCCTTCAGGTGAAGTACTCAGCCAGTTATTCGGGAAAGCTGCTGATGGTTTTACGGGAGAGGGTGTATCATCAATGACCAACACATTTATTTCATGCTGCCGCAACAGTTCAACCATATTGTCAAACTCTTTCAGCGCTGCTTGCTGAACAGACCGTGAATCTGTTTTCTTGTCGGTTGATTGAAAAAAATTTGTTGCAGCAGTTTCTTCGTTAACCCCGAATGAAGCAGGGCGAACCATAAGTATTGTGTCAGTGATCTGCATTCCTTATAAAAATAAGTAAATGCAAACTATTAACTGACCAGGGCATCTATCTTCTTTGCTAATTCCCTGTCTTTATCGGTTACAGTATTTCCTGCACTGTGAGTGTTGAGCCAGATCTCTACCGCATTCCAGGTATTTGTCCATGTTGGATGATGGTCCATTTTTTCTGCTTCGATGGCAACTCTTGTCATAAAAGCAAAAGCTTCACTGAAATTTTTAAATGTAAATTTCTTGTACAGTTTATTATCGGCTTCCTTCCACATAATCTTAAAGTTTTTGTTTAAAAAACAAGATGTTCCTTATTCTTTATTTTTTCATTCGTCAGTTCCATTACTAACTGCACTCCATTAAGTGATCGAATGTTTTCTGTTTGTTGCTGCAACATTTCATCAGTAACAATATCTCCTTTCATCAGCCATAAAAAATCAAGATGTTTGAATTCCGGTAAAAGATATTCACCGTCAAATTGATTATTGTAAATGTAATGCTCAAGAGCGGTGGAAGGTTCGTGATACTCGTACAAGCCAAAAAAATAATTCCTCTTCTTTTTCTTTAGCTGGATCTCGATATCATGGTTCACCCGGAAATCAACGCCGAGCATATTGTTAAGTTGCCAGCAAAACTGGTAATCCTTCATGGGGGCCATAATTCCAAGCAGGCGGGTATCTTCAAAAAAATCATTGGTAATATCCTGTGTATCTAAAATAAGTTTGTTGCTCATGGTGGTTTTGGTTTCCGTTTTTTATTTTAAAACTGAACCTCTGTTTCCATTTCTTCGTTCCCTCTTTTGAATTTTACTTTCGCTTTGTCTCCCTTTTGAAATTTTCCAAGCATTTGCATATAGCTGTCCATCGAGCTGATTGTGTAATCGCCAACCTTAATAATAATATCGCCAGCCTTCAACCCCGCTTTTTGCGCTGGTCTTCCATCTGAAACCCCGTCACAACGTAAGCCTGCACCAGAATAAGTATAATCTGGCATTACTCCCATTGTTACGCTGCCACTGCGCAAGGAAGAAGTGCTTTGTGTTTCCCTTGTTTTTGTAAATGCCAGCTTTTGATTGGTGGTAGTTGGAGAAAGTACAATGCTGCTGATATAGTTGATGATCTTTGTTTCACCAATGTAGTTTATTTTATCAGCGTCGTCGCTTGGCTTATGATAATCGGAATGCAAGCCGGTAAAGAAAAATAAAACAGGAATGTCTTTGCGGTAAAAAGACGTATGATCGCTTGGACCCGTTCCGCTGCTATCAATTCTAATTACAAAAGGGTTCTTTTTATTATTAATGTCAATCAGGGTACCCCATTGTGGTGAAGTGCCATAACCACCGATCGTTACAACCTCGCTACTATCGTTCAGTCTTCCTACCATATCCATATTGATCATGTAGTTGACTTTAGTGAAATCGATGGTCGGATGTTCTGTAAAAAATTTTGAACCATTTAATCCAAGTTCTTCTGCAGAGAAAGCAATGAACAAGTAGTTATTATTTTTCTGCTTTGTATTTTTTAGAATTCTTGCAAGTTCGATCAATGCGGCTGTACCACTTGCATTGTCATCAGCGCCATTGTGAATTGATTTTTCTCCTGTACGCAACATTGAATTGTTGTCTTCGCCATATCCTAAATGATCGTAATGGGCACCGAGAACAACTGTTCTTGCCGCCCCGTTATCTAAATATCCGACAATATTCCGGCCAGTTCTTTTCTTGTCGCCTATATCCACTTTCAATTTAATATCAATTGTAGCTGTTTGATCGCTGAAGTATTTTTTTGCTGCATCTTTAGTAACATACGCCACCGGCACATCCAGTTTTTCTGTTCTGTCTTTGCTGTCAAACTTCAGCTTATCATCAATAGATGAAGAATTATAAAGTATAACTGCTGATGCGCCACGTGTCTTTGCTTTTTTTGCATTATTGCGGATGTATTCATTCAAATCGAAATGCGGATTATCTTTATTTTCTTCTAAAGTTTCTTTCAGATCGTAGAACCAGGGCATATCAGCTTCCTGTACGGCAATAGATGGTAATGCTTCAACACTTGCGTTTTGAGAAAATGGAAATGGAAAAAAATCTTTGTCAATAGCAAGATTGTTTTCATTAATGACAAAATGCGTGGGGCTGTTTATTTGTTTGCCATCATAAATTTCAAATGGCTGATAAAATCCTTCGCTGCCTTTCGGTTGCAATCCCGCTAACTGGAATTTTTGACTGATGTATTCTCCAGCCAGTTTTTCTCCATTAGTACCAGCTCTTCTTCCTTCAAGCTTATCATTAGCTAAATAACTGATATGTGCTTGCAGGTTTGTTACTGTTGCATTGTCTGCTTTACTTAGTTTGGGAGCTTTCTTTTTTTGAGCAAATGAAATTTGAACAAGAAAAAAAGAAAGAAAAACAAAAACCGCACGGATGCTATTCATAAGACTTTGAAATTAATTAGGGCAAAGTTATTAAATACCCTAATCCCCTAAAGGGGTGTTTAAGAAATCTTACAATAAAATGGAGTTATAATCTTCTACGCAATTGATCAATGAAGAACAGGAAGATGAACGGAGCGTCGCAACAAATGCTTAATAGTAGCACCAAAGCTGGTTATATGACCAAAATCAGCCTTCAAAAATCCGATTTCGTAAATATCAACGAGGTCTATCTTATACATTTGTGGGTTACGGTGGGCGGAAAAAAATTACATATCGGTTTAGTGGGAAATCCCAATAGCGGCAAGAGTTCATTGTTTAACTGTCTGACTGGCTTAAATCAAAAAGTTGGCAATTTTCCTGGTGTAACTGTTGAATTAAAAGTTGGTGATGCGAAAATCGATGATAAGCTATGGGCGGAGTTTATTGACCTACCGGGAACTTATAGTCTTTATCCGCGCCGCCATGATGAACAAGTGACTTATGATGTTTTATTAAATGAGGACCACGAAGAACATCCGGATATATTGGTCGTGATCGTTGATGCATCGAATCTAAAAAGAAATTTATTGTTTGCTTCGCAGATCATTGACTTGAAGATCCCCACCGTTATTGCACTAACAATGATGGACTTGGCCCGGAAAAAAGGAGTAGAAATTGATGTGGCAGGGTTGGAAAGAGAATTAGGTGTGGCAGTGATCCCCATAAATCCAAGAAAGAACAAAGGAATTTCTCAATTAAAAAAAACGCTGTCGCAAATAACAACTTCGCCTGCTACAACTAACATAAGAAATTTTGTACCCGATGCATTATGGGGAAGAGGAACTGTGCAGGCAATAAAAGAGCAGCTTCCTCAATTAAGCGATTACAAAGCCTTACATCTTGCGTTTAATTATAAAGAGCTTGGCATTAGTTCTTCTGTAAAAAAGATCGTTGAGAATTCAATAAAAGATATTCCATTAAACAAAACATTATCGCAGGCTGAAGAAATAACAGAACGCTATGCACGCATTAAAACGATCATGCACCAAACAGTGGTGGAACCTGATCCACTGCAAAGAACTTTGTTCACGGACAAACTTGACAATGTTCTTCTTCATAGGCGCTGGGGTTATTTGATCTTGCTGGCGGTTTTGTTTTTACTTTTTCAATGTGTGTTTCTGATTGCGCAATTTCCAATGGACTGGATCGAGCTCGGTTTTGCAAAATTGGGGTCTGGTTTAACTGGTGCATTGCCTGATACATGGTGGAGTGATCTTCTTATAAACGGAGTAGTGGCAGGATTAAGTGGCATTCTTGTTTTTGTACCACAGATCATGATCTTGTTTGGCCTGATCACCGTACTTGAAGACAGTGGCTATATGGCCCGTATTAGTTTTCTTTCTGATCGTTTAATGCGAAGCGTCGGGCTGAATGGAAAAAGTGTGATGCCAATGATCAGCGGATTTGCCTGCGCCGTGCCAGCGATCATGAGTGCAAGAAGTATTGAAAACAAAAAAGAAAGATTGCTGACGATCCTAATAACGCCACTAATGAGTTGCTCGGCGAGATTGCCAGTGTTTACAATTTTGATCGGCCTGGTCATTCCTAATAATTACTTGCTTGGATTTTTGAGTGTACAGGGTTTAGTAATGATGGGCCTTTATTTACTAGGCTTAATAATGGCATTGATCGTTTCATCCATTGCCCGGTGGTTTATTAAATCAAAAGAAAGAAGTTTTTTTATCCTTGAATTACCAACTTATCGGTCACCACGCTGGGGGAATGTGGTACAAACGATGATCAATAAAGCGAAGATCTTTGTTTTTGATGCTGGTAAGGTTATCATGATAATAAGTTTAATTCTTTGGGCATTGAGTTCGTTTGGTCCGGGAAACAGAATGAAATATGTAACGCAGCATTATGAGGTGCTAAAGCAACTACCCAATGTAAATACAGAAGAATTAGATAAGGAGTATAGTGCAGCGAAGCTGGAAAATTCTTATGCTGGTATTTTAGGAAAATCAATTGAGCCGGTAATTGAACCTTTGGGCTATGATTGGAAGATCGGTATTGCTCTTATTACTTCATTTGCGGCAAGAGAAGTTTTCGTAGGTACCATGGCAACACTTTATAGCGTTGGTGACCAGGATGAAAATGCTTTGCGATTGCGTGATAAAATGAAAGCTGCAAAAAAAGAAGATGGCACTCCTGTTTATACACTTGCTTCGGGTTTATCATTAATGATCTTTTATGTATTTGCCATGCAATGTATGAGTACGTTAGCCGTGGTAAAGCGTGAAACAAAAACCTGGAAGTGGCCGATCATTCAACTTATTTATATGACGGGCCTGGCTTATATAATGAGTTTAATAGTTTTCCAGATATTCAAATAATATTATTTCGCTGGCGGTTCCCATTTATCCTTTGGTTCAAAATATCTCCAGAGCAGCAATGAAATTTTTCTTGCCAAAGTCCATGCTTCATTATCATGTGTCCATTGAGTGTCTTTATTGTTTTTTGTAAAAATGCAAAAGACATAAGGGTTATGGGGAGCGTTTACTAGCAATACTTCGCTACGAACAGCATTTACACATCCGTTCTTGCTGAATACTTCAATGTATGGTGGTATTTGAGAGATCGCTTCATTCAGATCCCAATAGTTTCTTCCAAGCGACCGCATCATACGATCGCAGGCAGCAGCAGAAAAAATTTCATTGCGATAAATTTTTTCAAAGATGATTCCCATTTCTTTTGGAGTTGTTTGTCCCCATCCATATTGTATTCTATTGTTTTCTCTTCCCGGAGTCCTTGAATTTACTCTTGTATAAACGAGCCCAAGGCTATCAAGTATCTCATTTATCCTTGTTCCTTTTCCTGCAAGGCTTTGTAGCCACAAGCTTGCTGTGTTATCGCTTGTTGTAAGCATCAGCATCATTACTTTCTTAAGTAAGATCTTTTCATCATTTTTAAATGAGCCAAGAATGTCTTCTCCCTCGTATAATAAGGAATCTTTGTAAACCAATGTCGAATCATACGCCAATTCTCCTTTTTGAATTCTGTCCATAATACCAAGGAGGATCGGAACCTTTACAATACTAGCTGTTGGGAAAACGGTATCAACATTTATTGAAACTATTTTTCCTGTATGAAGATTTTTTACATAAATGCCGATATCGCCGTTGAATCCTTTGATCGATTCTTCAATTTTGGCCTGAAGTTTCTTATCGGTTTTTTGTGCAAATAAAAAACCTGTGCAATACAAACAAAGCACAATGAAAATAATTTTTTTCATATCGATTTATGCTGGCTTCTTACTTTGAGTTGATGGTTGTGGTGATGAAGTATTCATGTAATCAAATACAAGATTTAAAAAAGCTTTGATGCCGGTTTTCATTCCAGCATCATCCACATAAAATTGAGCCGTATGATGTGGGGGAGCTTTTTCAGGATCATTGCCTTTTGGCATTCCGCCAAGATAAAAAAAGAATGATGGCGCTTTGGTTCCATAAAAAGAAAAGTCTTCGGATCCGGTTACCCAGTTTCTTTCAATCACATTATCTACTCCCGCAGCAGATTGCAATGAAGGAAGCATCTTTTTCACTAAGTCCGGTGGATTATACGTTACCAATGTTTTTGCATCGAAACTTACTTCAGCGGTTGCCCCCCAAGCCTCTGCGATTTTGGTAGCTGTTGTTTTTATTCTTTGTTGAACATCCTGCTGCATTTTGCTGTCGAGTGTACGAATGGTGCCATCCATTATACAATCGTCGGGAATAATATTGTTTCTTATACCGCCATGAATTTTTCCGACAGTGATTATAACTGGCGCTTTAACCAATTCCATTTGCCGGCCAACAATGGTTTGAAGAGCTTCGGTAATTTGCGCTGCGATGGAAATAGGGTCTACTCCAAGCCAGGGTTGTGACCCGTGGCTACCTTTCCCTTTAACTTTAATAGTGAACCAATCTGACGAGGCCATAAATGCGCCTGGTTTATAATGAATTTGTCCTGCTTCAATAAACGATTCAATATGCAATCCAAACATGACATCTACCTTGGGATTATCCATAACTCCTTCTTTGATCATCAATGGTGCTCCGCCTTCTTCGCCTTCTGGTGGTCCTTCTTCTGCAGGCTGAAAAACAAATTTTACCGACCCTTTTAATTCGTTTTTCATACCTGCAAGTATTTCTGCAACGCTCATAAGTATAGCAACATGTGTATCATGACCACAAGCATGCATTACGCCTACTTCCTGTCCATTGTATGTTGATTTTACTTTTGAAGCAAACGGCAGATCAACTCTTTCAACTATAGGTAAACCATCCATATCAGCCCTGAGTGCAATACAAGGCCCCGGCCTGGCCCCTTTAAGAATTCCAACTACACCCGTTTTTCCTACTCTTTCCTTCACTTCTATTCCGAGAGAACGAAGATGATCAGCAATTAATTTAGCTGTTCTGTATTCATTGTTTCCTAATTCCGGATGCTCATGAATATCTCTTCGCCAGGCAATGCATTTCGATTCAATTTTATCAGCCGCTGTGTTGATCTTACTTGTTTGATCAGTATTCGGTTTTTTTTGTGCGCAAAGAAAAAGAGACGAGGGAACAAATAGTAAAGTCAAAAAGAGTAGTTTCATGAAGCAAAAATTTCATGAATGTAACGGAAATAATTTTTCATCAAAGCATATTGATTGCTTCATATAATTTTTTTTATTTTTAGTCAACCATGCTGCTGCGCCATGTTCCATTTTTAAAAGCCGTTTTTCTCCATAGCCTTACTGCTTTTGGCGGACCTCAAGCACATATTGGAATGATGCTAAAGACATTCGTGCATCGTACGCCATATGTAACCGAACAAGAATTGATGGAGTACACCGCTTTCTGTCAACTTCTTCCCGGTGCATCGTCTACTCAAACACTTACATTAATTGGCTATAAAAGAGGTGGGGTAATTCTTGCCGTTCTTACTTTATTGATCTGGATCTTGCCGGCAAGTATTTTAATGGGCGCCCTTTCTTTTCTTTTACATTATATTGATAAGAAGGCATTAAATAATGTAGACATTTTCAAATTCATTCCTCCAATGGCGGTTGGCTTTCTTGTATATGCCACAGTAATGGCATTCAACATTTCTATAAAAAATACTGTTACATGGGTTATAATGGGTGTTTGTGCTGTAGCAACATTTCTTTTATTCAAACAACCATGGATCTTTCCAGCATTAATTTTATTAGGGGGAATAACAACTAATCTTAGTCGCAAACGTATTCCTCAAATAGAACAAAAGCCAAGAAAGATTAAATGGTGGAATTTCTGGTTGTTTGGAATAATATTTATGACTGCAGGATTTTTTAGTGAAGTAGCCAGGAAAGATAATTGGCCAAACCGAACCCCAATTAATCTTTTTGAAAATACGTATCGAATGGGTAGCCTGGTATTTGGCGGCGGACAAGTATTAATGCCAATGATGTATGAACAATTTTGTGTTCGTCCGGATGCGGTAAAGGAAAAAGATCCTGAAAAAGTGAGAATAGATAAAAATGATATGTATACGGGTATGGGCATTGTAAGAGCCTTACCAGGTCCCGTGTTTTCAATTGCATCATTCACAGGAGGAATGGCTTTGAAAGATTATGGAAAAACTCCCGAAGAAAAAGGCATTATGCAATTGTTAGGATGCGTAATCGGAACTGTAGCAATTTTTTTACCAAGCGCATTGTTGGTTTTATTCTTTTTTCCAATTTGGCATAACCTAAGAAAATATGCAGCTGTTTATCGATCACTGGAAGGAATTAACGCAGTTGTTGTTGGAATAATGATCGCTTCTACATTTTATCTAATGAAAGATATTTCGTTGTTAGATGTTAGACTTGGAAGTTTGATAAATGCGATCGTTATCGCAGGAACATTTACTTTATTACAGTATACAAAAATTCCACCTCCGTTTGTAGTTATTGCTTGTGTGCTTCTTGGATATATATTTTAATCCTTCTGCTTATAAAATTTTCGGGATTCAATTTCTTCTCTCACTATTTCAGGAACGAGATATCGTATCGATTTTGCAGATCTTATATGTTCTCTTATTTGCGATGCAGAGATTTGAATTATCGGAGCATTCAAAATAATAGCTTCTTTATCAAAAGTCTTTTTAATTTCATGTCCCTCTCGTTTATAAACATACACTGGATAATTATTAATTATCGTTTCATAGTTTTTCCATTTATCAAGATTTTGATAGCTATCGCTTCCCATTATTATGGAGAATTGATGTTCGGGATATTTTTCAGACAAAAACGCCAATGTATTTGAAGTGTATGATGGCTTAGGAAGATTGAATTCTATATCAGAACATTTAATTCGGTTATCATCTTGCGTTGCAAGGCGCACTAAATGCAATCGATCGAATTCGTTTAATAATGTTTTGCTTTCTTTAAGTGGGTTTTGTGGAGAAACTATAAACCAGATCTTGTTTATAGGTGTTTCATTCAAAACATGATTGGCAATGATGAGGTGGCCTATATGAATGGGATTAAATGAACCAAAGTAAAGAGCGATATTCATTTAAATTGTTGATAATCAATTAATTAGTTCTACTTTGATATGTTCTGCCTCATTTAACCTAAGGCTGAGTGAGTACCCGGATATTTTTATAGAGATCGGATCTCCTAGTGGAGCAACCTGTTCAAGGAAAATTCTTTCCCCCGGCACACATCCCATTTCCATAAGCTTCAGGAATATATCATTGCTGTCAAATTCACTAATGATTGCTTCCTGGCCTGGCTTTAAATCTGATAATTTCATACTAATAGAATGGTTACAAAGCTAAATTCACTGAATTACATTTGCTTACGAATTCTGAAATAATGGCTACCACAAAAAAAACAAAAGTTCATTTCTTTTCACATGATATTCCTACAAGCTTAAAAAATGCAACAAAACTTAAGCAATTCATTGAATTAATTTTTAAAAAGGAGAGGCAAAGCCTTGACTCCATAAACTATATCTTTTGTAGCGATAGGGTCATTTTGGAGATCAATAAAAAATACCTTAATCACGATTTTTATACCGACGTAATCACTTTTGATCTTTCCACGGATCATAAAGCTATATGTGCGGAAGTGTATATAAGTATTGAACGAATCAGGGATAATTCAAAAAAATTGGGTCTCACTATAAAATCAGAATTCCATCGTGTGCTATTTCATGCTGCCCTTCATCTTTGTGGCTACAATGACAAAAAGAAAAAGGATGAAGAAGTAATGAGAAAAAAGGAAAACGAACTGCTCGCTAAGTATTTTAATTAATAGCCTAGGTTTCACGGGAAACTTTTTCAGTTGTTCCACGTGAAATTTAAAGACCCTTATATCTGTTCCAAATTGGTTTTCAAATCGCCTTACCTTTGCGACCCATGTTTCAAAAATATGATGTAATAGTAGTTGGGGCCGGCCATGCAGGCTGTGAAGCTGCTGCCGCTGCTGCAAATCTTGGTTCAA
>JBIOVR010000486.1:0-4615 GCA_044867875.1 Chitinophagaceae bacterium | reverse complement strand
CATTTTCATCATGCGAAACTATCTTGATCTCATCATAACGAACATCAATCGCCGGCTTGAATATCTCTGTTTTAAGGTTAGCAATTTTGGCTCTTTTCAAACGTCGTATGAGTTCTTCGGTTTTTCCGCTAAACATTGATCCGCAAATCACTTCGATCCACCCACGCCGGTCACCTCTGATATTAGGTTCTATAAACATCGTTAAAATCTGGTATTATTATAATAGTTGGTAAACTGTTTGTAATTTTAAAGACGGAACAATTTTTGCGAGTCTCCGTAAACTTTAAAATCCTTTTATCCGCGGTCAAAAGTAGTATAAACAAATGGAAAGAATTCAGACTTTGATTAACCGTTTGCAGGAACAAGTAAAGCAAAATGCTGATGTCTCTCAAATGCAGATGACGCTTCAATTATTGCAATCTGAATTAAATCAATTACAAAAAACTTCATTAAGAACATTAGGCACTTCAAAAGTGTCAGTAGTATTACCAACGCCTGTCGCAATAGCACCTGTTTCAATTATAAAAAAAGAAGTCGAGGAAGAACAAGAGATTATTTCAGTTCCCAAAATAAAGTCAAAGCCAAAAAACCAGCTTGATCTTCATTTTGATCCGATGAATGAGATCCCAACATTTTCACAATATAAAATTGGAAAAGAAGTTAATGAAGCGGTGGAACAGAAGGAATCTTTGAATGACCGATTAAAAGAAAACAGGAATGAATTAATGCATTCATTAAAGGAGACACCTATCCGTGACCTTCGTAAAGGCATCGGCATAAATGATCGGTTTGTTTTTATAAGCGAGTTGTTCCGTGGCGATGAACCCATGTATGAACGCAGCATTAAAACTATTAATAGTTTTAATATTTACCCCGAAGCAGAATATTGGATGAATCGTGAGTTAAAGATCAAATTGGGTTGGGATGACACTAAAGAAATAGTAAAACATTTCTATCAGTTAGTCAAAAGACGGTTCGCTTTAATGTAATGAAGGACCTTTTCTGTAGCTCCTTTGTTTTGTTTTACAAATTCAAATGATCTTTTGCTGCTTACTTCTAATTCAGTCTTATTGCTAATAAAATTTTGCAGGATTGCTGAAAATTCATTGCTTGAACTAATACAAATACCTCCGCCTGTTTCTATTAATCCAATAGCTTCCTTGAATTTTTTATAATTGGGTCCAAATAAAACGGGCTTGCCGTAAACGGCTGCTTCAAGTGTATTGTGAATACCTTTATTAAATCCACCTCCAACATAAGCGATGGTTGCATAATGATAAAGCTTCGAAAGTATCCCGATATTATCAATGATGAGACATTTTGAAGTTATTGGCTGTGAGCTATAAGCTTTGAGTTGAGAATGGACCATTGCGTTCGGGAAAATTGATTTCAACTGGTCAATATGTTCTTTATGTATTTCATGCGGGGCAATGATGATCTTCAAATTGGAAAAGTTGGCTGTAGCATCTTTGATAAGCTTTTCATCATCTAGCCATGTGCTACCAGCAACAAGAACTAACGAATCGTTACAGAATTTTTCAATCTTTTCTATCGGTGTAAAGTTCTCAGCAATTTCTGACACACGGTCAAACCTGGTGTCGCCTGCAACAGTTACATTATTTATATTAATAGACTGTAATAATTGAAGTGATTCTTTATCCTGAACAAAAAAATGGGTGAAACAATTCAGCATACTACGATGAAGATTGCCATACCATTTAAAGAAAGGTTGATTTTGTCTAAAAATCCCTGAAACCAATAACAATGGGATATTCCTTTTTTTACATTCAGTAAGATAGTAATACCAGTAATCGTACTTAACAAAAACGACAAGTGATGGGTTGACGATTTCAAAAAATTGTTTTGCGTTTCTTTTTGAATCCAATGGGAGGTAAAAGACCCAATCAACGCCTTTATAATCTTTTCTTATTTCATAGCCCGAAGGTGAGAAGAAGGTAAGCAGAAATTTGAAATTAGGATTTTGAGATTTGAGTTTTTCAATAAGAGGCCTTCCTTGCTCAAATTCGCCAAGTGATGAACAATGAAACCATATTATTTTGAAATGTTGAGACCGGAGTTCAGCCTTAATAAGATCGAAAATATTTTTTCTCCCATTCGACCATGACTTGGCTTTATTATTCCATAAAGATGCGATACGGATGCCTATCCGGTACAGTATCAAAAAGATGTTGTAAAAGAAAAGTGTCAATCTGTAAAATTTGGCCTATCCCAACAGTCCATCGGATAGGATAACAAATGTAAAGGCAAATGTGATAACTACCTTTAATTCACTATTTTTGCGCCCATTAAACCGAGCAGGATATAACTCAAAATCAATTTGAAATCGTAAATCCGAAATTCAAAATTACATGCACCCTATCCAGATGGTCGACCTGAAAAGGCAGTATCATAAAATTAAAAAAGAAGTAGATGAAGCCGTGCTGAATGTGATTGAAAGCACTGCATTCATTGGTGGTAAACCTATTCAGGAATTTGCAAATAATCTTTCTGCTTATCTCGGCGTTAAACATGTTATTCCCTGCGCCAATGGAACAGATGCACTTCAAATTGCCATGATGGCACTAGATCTAAAACAGGGTGATGAAGTGATCACACCTTCTTTTACGTTTATTGCAACGACTGAGGTTATCGCTTTACTTAGGCTTACACCAGTTTTTGTTGAAGTAGATCCAAAAACATTTTGCATGGATCCGGCGGCACTAGAAAAGGCAATTACTCCAAAAACAAAAGCAATAGTTCCTGTTCATCTTTATGGACATTCAGCACCGCTGGATGAAATAATGGCAATTGCTAAAAAACATAACCTTGTTGTTATCGAAGATAACGCCCAGGCAATTGGCGGTGATTACATTTCTAAAAATGAAAAAAAGAAAACGGGAACTATCGGTCATGTAGGAACTACTTCTTTTTTCCCCTCAAAAAATCTTGGGGCTTATGGCGATGCAGGTGCTATTTTCACTAATGATGATGCTTTAGCTGATAAAATGAAGATGGTTGCCAATCATGGTCAGAGAAAAAGATATTATTATGAAATGGTTGGTTGCAACAGCCGGCTTGACACGATCCAGGCGGCAGTGTTAAATATAAAATTAAAACATCTTGATCAATACGTAAAAGCAAGACAAACTGTAGCCGATTTTTATGATAAAGCATTTGCAAATAATCCAAAGATCACAACACCTTACCGGGCATCTTATTGCAGCCATGTCTTTCATCAATATACCTTAGTGCTTAAGGATGTGAATCGGGATGGATTAAATACCTTTCTTGCGGAACATAATATTCCATCAATGATCTATTACCCGGTGCCGGGTCATCAGCAACAAATGTTTGCTCATTATGAAACAGCAAAAGTTTCATTACCAGTTACTGATTGGCTTACAGAAAGAGTTATTTCATTGCCGATCCATACGGAAATGGATAATGAACAATTGAATTTTATTACAACAAAAGTTTTGGAATACATAAACAGATAAAACCTACTTATGAAAATTGCAGTCGTTGGAACAGGATATGTTGGATTGGTGACAGGTACCTGTTTCGCAGAAACAGGAAATACAGTAACCTGTGTTGATATTGATAAAAACAAAGTTGAAAAATTATCTAACGGGCAGATAACGATCTACGAACCCGGTCTTGAAAAATTATTTTTAAGAAATCAAAGGGAAGAAAGATTAAAATTTACAACAAATCTTGAAGAAGGTATTGCGGATGCAAAAGTTATTTTTCTTGCATTGCCAACGCCACCCGGAGAAGATGGCTCGGCCGATTTGAAATACATTTTAGGCGTTGCCAATGATCTTGGGAAAATTTTAAAAGATTATAAAGTGATTGTTGATAAAAGTACTGTACCGGTTGGTACTGCGGAAAAAGTACGTGATGCGATCGCCAAGAATTGTAAAATTGAATTTGATGTTGTAAGTAACCCTGAATTTTTGCGTGAAGGCGTGGCGGTGGAAGATTTTATGAAACCTGATAGGGTAGTGATCGGTACAGAATCGGAAAGAGCAAGAAAGATAATGGCAGATCTTTATGCACCATTTGTTCGCCAGGGAAATCCAGTAATTTTTATGGATGAAAGATCTGCTGAGCTCACCAAGTATGCAGCCAACTCATTTCTTGCCACCAAAATTTCATTCATGAATGAGATCGCAAGATTATGCGAGTTAATGGGAGCAGATGTTGATATGGTGCGTCGTGGAATTGGAGGTGATGAGAGAATTGGTAAAAGATTTTTATTTCCCGGTATTGGTTATGGAGGTTCCTGTTTTCCAAAAGATGTACAGGCATTGGTAAAGTCGGCATCTGATGTTAAGTATGATTTCAGGATACTTGATGCAGTGATGGAGGTAAATGAAAAGCAGAAAGTGTATTTAATTCCCCGCATAAAAAAATATTTTAATAATAATGTGACTGGTAAGAAAATTGCTCTTTGGGGACTGGCTTTTAAGCCAAATACAGATGATATCCGGGAAGCACCGGCTCTTTATCTTATTGAAGAATTATTGAAAGCTGGCGCAACAATTACCGCATTTGATCCTGAAGCAATGAAAAATGTGAGAGATGTTGTCGGTGACAAGATATCTTTTACCGA
>JBIOVR010000485.1:0-6557 GCA_044867875.1 Chitinophagaceae bacterium | reverse complement strand
TATTTTATCACTTTTACCAAAGGGAGTTTCTATTGCATCAAAGGCCATTGAGCCAACTACGATAAGAGACATTCGTTCTTTTATTTTAGATTTAAGATTGCGGAAAACCGGCCGCAAACCTACAGGTTTTTAAGTTTACATTTTCAACTTACATTTGTTAATAGAACTTATCTTTGATTTATTATGAAAGCAACCAGGAAAAAAGCTTCTAAAAAAGAATTCATTCTGAAAAAAGCTGCGCAAATGTTCCGCGAAAAAGGATTTGCAGCCACCTCAATGCGTGATCTTGCTGAAACAGTTGGCATCGAAGCGGCCAGTTTGTACAATCACATTCGTTCTAAGAATGAAATGCTGGAAAGTATTTGTTTTGATGTTGCCAACCGTTTTACCATTTTTATGGATGAACTGGAATCCGGCAACCAGGGCACGATCAAAAAAATTGAAACACTTCTTCGTTTTCATATCAAGCAAATGATAGAAACATTTGAAGAGGTAATCGTTTGTGACCGTGAATGGAAACATCTTGATGAGCCTTACCTTTCTAATTTTCATAACCAACGAAGAAGCTACCGCAAACGTTTTGCTGCTATCATTGAAGAAGGTATTTCTAAAAATGAGATCAAAAAGATCGATGCTCCTACCGCCGTACTTATAATGCTTCATTCAGTAAATGGCATTGAAAGCTGGCATCGCTCCACCGCCAAGATCAGTGCAAAAGATCTGGAAGATAATATGGTTTTAATAATGGTAGATGGATTGAGAAAATAGAATATGTCCATTCATTTTTATCCGCTCCGAATAAAAAAAATCAATAAGGAAACAGATCAGTGTGTTTCGGTAGAATTTGAGATCCCGGAATCGTTACTAAATTCTTTTCAGTTTAAGCAAGGCCAAAGTCTTACTATGAAAACAAGCCTTGCCGGTGAAGAAGTAAGAAGGACTTATTCATTGTGCAGTTCACCACTTGATAAAAATTGGAAGGTTGCCATTAAAAAAGTAGAGGGTGGTTTGTTTTCTTCTTTTGCAAATGAAGATTTAAAAGAGGGAGATGAGTTGGATGTGATGGAGCCTGTTGGAAAATTTTATACTGAGCTCAATTCAAGCAATAAAAAAAATTATCTCGCATTTGCAGCGGGCAGCGGTATTACTCCAGTTATATCAATTATAAAAACAACTTTAAGAACAGAACCGCAAAGCACATTCACGTTAGTGTATGGAAATCGCAGTCGCAGCTCGATCATTTTTTTTGAAGAACTGGAAGGTTTAAAAAATAAATTCATTGATCGCTTTAGCTTCATAAATGTTCTTAGTCGTGAAAGAACGGAAACTCCGATCAACTTTGGGAGGATAGATATTGGTAAGCTTACCGAATTAGAAAAGCTGATCGATTATAAAAAGATGGACGAAATATTTATTTGTGGTCCTGAACAAATGATCTTTTGTGTAAAAAACTTTTTAGAACAAAAAGATATCAGCGAAAAAAAGATACATTTTGAATTGTTCACAACGTCTGGCCAGAAGAAGAAGTCGGGAGTCGAGAGTAAAGAATCAGAAGTCAAAGAAGGGCCACAAAGTAAGATCACTATAAAAGTTGACGGAAGAAGTTTTGATTTTGATCTTTCACTGAATAGCGATACAACAATTCTGGATGCAGCATTAAAACAAGGAGCAGATCTTCCTTTTGCCTGCAAAGGAGGTATGTGTTGTACCTGCAAAGCAAAACTTACAGAAGGTGAAGTGGAAATGGATGTGCATTGGGGACTGGAGCAGGAAGAGGTAGAACAAGGCTACATACTTACTTGTCAAAGTCATCCTAAAACTGAAAAAGTGGTTGTTGATTTCGATATTAAATGACAAAAATCATTGCAACTATATACATCTTGGAGCAAGGATAACAAAACCCCCAACATAGTTGGGAGTTGTTTGCTACTAATCAGAGTCTGTATAAAACTATGATCATGAAAAATCTGGAGGCGTAGTCATATTGCTTTCAGCCGAAACATTACCTCCATTGGTTTTTCTTACATCAATCTCTGTTTGAATTGCTTTTATTATCAACTTACATTTTTCGTAATCATCTCCCATCATGTTTTCAGAAATCATTTTTGTATAATCAGAAGTGTATTGTGCTAATAGATCAATTAGCTGGGTACTCTCCAATGTGCGCAGTTCTTGCATGATTGGTTGGTTGGTTGATGACAGCGCATAACATCAAAAACCATACTATTCTCAGATAGAAGGTGTTCTATTTAGAAATTCTTGATTAAGGTTATTTTGTAATTATTCCCTTTTTTTCATTCGCTCTTCCTCCTTTTTCGATGCATGTCATATTCATAAACTAACACCCGTTGGTTTTCGTTAGATTTGCTTTCTAAATTCCTTAGAAATGCAGACGCATGATCTTGAAAAAATATTTGAACAAAAAATAGACAACGAGATAAAGCTCGAGCCTAAAGATTGGATGCCGGACGCTTATCGCAAAACGAATATCCGCCAGGTAAGTCAACATGCTCATAGCGAAATCGTAGGCATGTTACCAGAAGGTGGCTGGATATCAAGAGCACCATCTTTAAAAAGAAAAGCAATACTGATCGCAAAAGTTCAGGACGAAGCGGGACATGGTTTGTATTTATACAGTGCCTGCGAAACATTAGGAATTACAAGAGAAGAAACAATTAACGATTTGCACAGTGGTAAAGCAAAATATTCTTCCATTTTTAACTACCCAACAAAAACATGGGCTGATATTGGAGCCATTGGTTGGTTAGTTGATGGTGCAGCGATCATGAACCAGGTGATGCTAACAAGAACTTCTTATGGGCCTTATGCAAGAGCAATGGTAAGGATCTGTAAAGAAGAAAGTTTTCATCAGCGACAGGGATTTGAAATTTTATTAGTGCTTAGCAAAGGAACGGATGAACAAAAAGCAATGTGCCAGGATGCGATCGATCGATGGTGGTGGCCATCATTAATGATGTTTGGCCCGCATGATAGTGAAAGCACCAACAGTGAGCAAAGCATGAAATGGAAAATAAAAAGAAAAACGAATGACGAGCTTCGGCAAAACTTTGTTGATATGTGTGCGGAACAGGTAAAAGTTTTAGGAATGAAAATTCCAGATGCGAAACTAAAATGGAACGAAGAAAGAATGCATTATGATTTTGGCGAAATAAACTGGGATGAATTTTGGAATGTGGTCAAAGGAAACGGCCCTTGCAATAAAGAAAGATTAGATGCAAGAAAAAAAGCATGGGATGAAGGTGAATGGGTGAGGGAAGCTGCAGCGGCTCATGCTGAAAAAAGAAAAAAAAGGAAAGCCGCTTAATTAATAACCCGCCTGCCGGCCGGCAGGTTAAAAATTAATAATGAATAATTATTTAAGAAAGTTCTATTACGGAGATATTCCAGAAGATAAAGCTGGTGGCAATATTGTTTCAAGTGAGTTTAAGAGTGACTGGCCGCTTTGGGAAGTTTTTATCAGAAGCAAACAAGGTCTCGACCATAAACATGTAGGCAGCCTACATGCAGCCGATGCACAAATGGCAATAGAAAATGCAAGAGATGCTTATACAAGAAGAATGGAAGGAGTAAGTATTTGGGTAGTTGAATCAAAATATATTCATGCTTCCAATCCTGAAGAAGCAGGAGAATTATTTGAACCTGCCGTAGATAAAATTTATCGTCATCCCACTTTTTATGATCTGCCTGATGAAGTGAATCAAATGTAAAACCCAGACCGAAGAAAGAAATGAAACAAGTATTAATTAATTATACATTACACCTGGCAGACAACTCTCTAATTCTGGGCCAAAGAAACGCAGAGTGGTGTGGACATGGCCCCGTGCTGGAACAAGATATTGCAATCACTAATATTTCGCTTGACCTGATCGGGCAGGCAAGAAATTTTTATCAGTATGCAGCAACTTTGATTGGCAGCGATGCAACCGAAGATTCATTGGCATATTTAAGAAAAGAAGAAGAGTTTAAAAACTGTTTGCTTGTTGAACAACCAAAGGGTGATTGGGCGCAAACAATTCTCCGGCAATTTTTCTTTAGCCAATATCAGTATTTATTATTTCAACAATTGCAAAATAGCAAGGATGGCCAACTTGCGGCTATTGCAGAAAAATCTTTGAAAGAAGTTACTTATCATCTTCGCTGGAGTAGTGAATGGGTAATAAGATTAGGCGATGGAACAGACGAAAGTCATCGACGCATAATAAAAGCGATCGAAGAGCTTTGGAAATTTACAGATGAATTATTTTCAGCTATGAGTTATGAGCTACAAACTGCAAGTGATGGAAGTGGCGTTGACATCTCAAAACTAAAAGAACCATGGATGAATAAAGTAAACGAAGTTTTTTCCGAAGCAACATTGGCTATTCCTGGAAAAACATTAATGCAAACAGGTGGTAAGGAAGGAAAGCATTCTGAACACCTCGGTTCTATTTTTACTGAATTACAATACATGCAAAAGACCTTTCCCGGATGCGATTGGTAACTTAAAATGAACAGAGATATTTTGAAAACTGAATCATCAAATGCAGTAAAGACTTTTTTATCCATCCTTACAATTGCATTTTGTTTTTTTATACCTCATTATGCCAACTTAACGATCTTTATTTATCCTATAGTTGTATTAGCTGTTGTCTGGCTTTATTTAAAATATATTTCAAAAGAATCTTTTTCAGATATTTTTTTCAGTTTCAAACGATTTCAAGTAAAAGCAATTTGGATCGGCATCATTGCAGCCATATTACTTTCTCTCTTTTTCAGATTTGTATGGGATCCGCTTATCAATAGCATTCTTCCAACGGGCAAAATAGACCTGTCTGATTTTGCAAGCATTCGCAATAGTCCTGTTAATTATATTATTATTCTGCTCTTAGCCCTGCTTGTCGGGGGTTTTTATGAAGAAATTATTTTTCATGGTTTTATATTTACCAGGCTTGAAAAAATATTCAAAGGTAAATGGGCTACAAGCGTAGCTTTTATCCTGACAACCCTCATTTTTGGTCTTTACCATTTTCAACAAGGCATAAAAGGAATATTGCTTACTGCTATTGCGGCTGCTGTATATCATGTGTTGATTCTAAAGTTTAACCGAAATTTGTGGTATGGTGTCTTTGTCCATGCTTTTTTTGATTTTATTGGATTGACACTTATTTATCTTGGAAAACTATCATGACAACACATCAAATAGATAAACAAACTATTTATTCTTACCTGGAAGAGATCAATGATCCGGAAGTACCTGTATTGTCCATCATGGATCTTGGCATCGTGAGAGATGTTAAGATGAATGAGGAAGAATTAGAAGTTATCATTACTCCAACTTACACTGGTTGTCCTGCCATGGACATGATCACGACTACTATAAAAATCCAGTTAGCTACTCTTGGTTTTAAAAAAGTAAAAGTCACGCAAGCACTTTCCCCAGTTTGGACAACAGAATGGATGAGTGAAGAAGGAAAAAGAAAATTAAGAGAATACGGGATCGCTCCACCTAATCCAAGGCAACAGGTCTGTGATCAGAAATTATTTGCTGCTGCTGAAGCAGTGCAATGTCCCCAATGCAATTCATATCATACACATCGTATCAGTGAGTTTGGTTCTACTGCCTGCAAAGCTTTATATCAATGTGATGATTGTAAAGAGCCCTTTGATTATTTTAAGTGTCATTAAAGTTTTTTGCACTTATAATTTCACCTGAATATCTACTTGGAATCTGTATATTCAAAGTATAATTTTTACGGATCTCAAATCTTATTCCACCACACAACCACTAATTATGAGACAACTATCGTTTACGACCCTTCTTTGCTGCACTTGTGCAATCGTATCATTTGGTCAGCCAAGCCCTATTGATAGTGCAACTCAAGATCAGAAATTTTATTTTCCTGCGTCTCTTTATAGTGACCCCGCTGCATTAGATAAAGCAATACCGTCTCTTGCCGAGAAGGTCATTAATAATTTTTCTGCAGACAACAAGAAAGATTGGCAAAAACAGGCCGATTACTATGCACTGGCGCATAATTTTAAAAGCTCTCTTACAGCAATTGACTCTCTTCGGAAAAAAAATGACGACAACTCAAGTGGAATGGAGCTCAGAAGTTATGATCTCGCCATGATCAAAGACAAAGAAAAGCCCGGATCCTTTGACCAGGTATTCAAACAGGAATATTCAACAGAATACAATCAATTATCTTTCAGAAAAAAAGTCTCTGCTGCATTTTTTGATACTTCGTTTATCACTCAATCCAAAAAAGATTATACTGAATTCACAGAAAAGTTTAAAAAGGATAAAACCGATAGTCTCACTAATGAAGAAGCCCAGTCGCTTCTTGATAAATACATTGCAAATTCAGTGTATGGTAAAATTCATCCGTTGATGTCAGTTTATACCAGTGATTCTAAATACCAAATGAAGTTCCCTGCGATCAAAGGTTTCAAATGGGGAGGTGTGGCACCTGTACAAAATGCTACAGAGTTGGCTGATCCAAAAATGAAATACAAATTACTAATGGAGCTAACTGGATTTACTGCAAAAGGTGAGG
>JBIOVR010000484.1:0-6562 GCA_044867875.1 Chitinophagaceae bacterium | reverse complement strand
TTACCAGCAAAACATCATCAGCCTTTTCGAACATCTTTTTTTTCTCATTAATGTAATCTCTTATTACTGTAAGCAGCTCCACCCCTGCCGGTATGATCCGTTCTTTATTTCCTTTACCCAGGATCTTTAATTGCTTTCTTGAAAAATCTACTTGCTTTTCCTTAAGATTTATTAACTCACTTAACCGCATACCTGTTGAGTAAAAAATCGTAATAAGCATTTTTGTATTCAACCCATCCCAATCTTCTGAATTTGTATTGAGAGCATTGGTTAGATCAACCAAGTCTTTCTCATTTATAAAAACGGGTAGTCGTTTACTTATTTTTGGAGAAATAATATTCCCCATCGGCGTATTCTCGATCCTACCCTGCTTCAGTTGAAATTTAAAAAAAGATTTAAGCGTGGATATTTTGCGGTTGATCGATCTTGCAGTTACGTCATCATCCTTTAGTGAAGCAAGCCAACTGCGAACAAAACTTGAAGAAATTTCTTTAAGTGTAAGTTTTCCGAATTGCGTATCCAGAAAATCAAAAAATTGAACGAGGTCATCATGATAAGAACGGATGGTATGAGCAGAATACCTTTTTTCAAATTTCAGGTAATCAATAAAGGATTGGATGTATGGATAATTTTTATCTGTCATTTTCCTCGTAAGATCAGGAACAAAAAACTTAGCTACTCAAAAGTAACTGAATCAAGCCCTACTTAAAAATGATCTTAACCACCATTTTGCAAACATAAAAATATAAGAAGGTCTGAAATAGTATTTGCGATAGGCCCTGTCCATAAAAGAATTGACTTCGTCTGGATCAAGATTTTGCTGCTTATATACCAAGGTGAACTGATCATAAGATTCAAAATTCTCTGTTAGCAATCTGTTATCCATTTTAAGCTGATGAAAATAACCAGTGCCTGGATAGGGTGTGGAAATTGAAAATCTTGCGGTGATCGTATTAAGTTGAATAGCATGTTGAAGTGTGTTTTCCATCGTCTTCATGGTATCTCCTTCCATTGCCAGCACATAAAATGCACTCACATTGATACCATTCTTTTTGCAAAACGCAACAATCTTATCTTGGTGAGTTTCTTCAACCAATAAACGGCGGTTAGTTTTTGCAATTTCTGCATCAAAGGTTTCGATGCCCACATTTATATTTCTTAACCCAACCTCATACATATTTTTAAGATTTTCTTCAGTCAACAAGTCAAGCCTTGTTTCCATTCCCCAAACAATTTTCACTTGTCTATGCCTGAGTTCTTCCACAAATGCAGATATAAAATTCTTATTTACCCCAAAGAGAGGATCTCTGAATTGTATCCCCTTGATCTTATATTTCTTTTGCAGCAATTCCATATCATCAACTACCTTTTTTGCTGATCGCTGTCTTATTTTGGGGCCTTGTGCTTCTCCATACACACAATAGAACCGGCAACTATAAGGACAGCCTTTGCTTGCCTGCAACACAAGAAAAGGACTTTTGTTAATTAAAGGCCTGTAATTATATTTTGAAACGGGAAAATCGTCATAGTCCGGGCTGGGCAATGCTTCCATATCTGTCAGCGAAGTAACTTTTACTTTTCCGTTCAATTGGTTGAGTCCTGTAAAATCATTCATGAAGAAAGCTTCGGGCTCACCGATAAGAATAAAGTCTGCATTGGGAAAAAGTTCAGGACACTGCGAAGGGAAAGGACCAACAAATCCAAGTTTTGCATGCGGAAATTTTATTCGTAAATTTTCAGCCACTTTGTTCTCATGCATATAATCTACAATGGAACCATAAACAAGTATGAGATCAAATTTCGCATCGCTGGTTGGCAGATTTTCTTCAAAGTAACGAACATGGCTACCTTTCTCTTTAAGTATAGCCTGCAAAAAAGCAAGACCAATGATAGGTAGCCTTACTCCTTTTTTTTTAACCCTCATCAGGATTTTTGAAGTAAGAGAGTTTCCGTAATGATCTTTGGTTCCAAAGCCCCCATTAAGATCTTTACTAGCAGCAGATTTATTACCGGGGTTAATAACATGTATGATGGCCACATTCATTTTAAAAACATCATTGTCGGAAATTGGATGACCATTCATTGTACGAGATCGTTTTTCAAATTGAAGTTACTCTTTTTTGCAGCAGCCTTATGGACATAAAAATAGCAGCATGCATGGCACACTGCTATCAATGATATCTTGAACGAGGTTCTACTTAACTTTCGATTTTTCCGCTGGCGATTTTCTGCTTGTAAACAGCTTTCAATACCGCACCGCGACGTCTTACTGAGGGTTTGGTGTATGATTGGCGTTCACGAAGCTGGAGAAGGATCTTACTTTTCTCAAACTTCTTTTTGTACTTTTTAAGCGCCTTGTCTATGTTTTCGCAATCTTTTGAATCAATAATCAACATGGTTAATATACCTCCTTTGGTATTTTTTATTGGGCAGCAAAGATAGGAGGAGAAATTGAAATGAAAAAGCTTTTACAAAAGGAATTTGACGCCCTTAACATCGGAATTGGATTTGTCCATTTGGACTCCTTAGATTTGCTAATATGTTTACCGGGATAGTTGAAACACAGGGAATAATCAAGAAAGTAATTGAAAAAGGGTCTAATAGAATCTTCTGGATCAAATCCCCGATCTCTTCAAAATTAAAACCCGACCAGAGTGTGGCTCATGATGGGGCTTGCCTTACAGTCGAGAAGGTAAATGGTAACCAGCATCGGGTTACTGCCATTGCTGAAACATTAATTAAAACCACATTAGGAGATTGGCAGAAAGGTGCAACAATCAACCTCGAAAGATGTTTAAAGATAAATGATCGCCTCGATGGGCATTTTGTACAGGGACATGTTGATACGTCGGCAATCTGCATCGCTAAAAAAGAAAAAGGTGGCAGTTGGGAGTTCAGTTTTCAATTTCTTCCCGAGTTTGCCACATTGATCATTGAAAAAGGATCGATCTCTATTAATGGTATAAGTCTTACTATTTTTAATTTAACCGAGACCACTTTTGACGTGGCTATAATTCCTTATACTTTTGAGCATACAAATATGAATCTTGTGAAACCGGAACAAAAAGTGAATATTGAATTTGATATGCTTGGGAAATACATCAATAAAAAAACTTCCTTTTTTACTAACCGTTAATGGTTTAAATAAAATACTTTTTTAATCTCAGGAACTTTTTTTCAAAGAGATTGTAACTAGCGTAGCTAATTGCAAGGATAAAAGCAATTCCTATGATTCTAGTGGTAAAATAAGTCATTTGCTTTTCGAATCCCATTTTTATGAGTTCATGTTCTGCTTTATAAATAAACATTATCAATATTATCCAATGAAAGACATAAATACCATAAGAATATTTTCCAAGCCAGGTAAGCCATTTGGAATCAAATAGCCCCCGAATAAGTTCGGAATATGTCCTATTAACAGAAACATGCACCAGAATAAAAATCCATATAAAATCAATAGCCGAATAACCTGCCCGCAACAACCAGTTATTGGTAAAATGCAGGTTATTGTCATGCATGAAAATAATGCCAAGGCTAATGAAAGATATTATTGCTATGATCAAAAAAAAGTTATACCAAGTTTCAAGTTTTTTATCTTTTTCAAGAATAGCCACTAATGCTCCTAAAAGAAGAGGTTCTGCTGTTGTTGCTATATTCAAATAACTGTACAGGTTTTCATGTATAGAAGCTCTTACAATAATGGACCCAGTTATTAATAGAAAGATAAAAACATAACTTCTTTTTATATTGACAAAAAGTAAAAACAGGAATGGCCAGATTAAATAAAATTGCTCTTCGACAGCCAGTGACCAAAAATGAAAAAAAACAGATTGCGCAGGAAGTCCATTAAAAATTATCATCCAGTTACTGGCATACCCCCAATACCAGCCTTGTGCCTTATATAAGTCACCATAATAATTAAAATAGGATGGGTAAAAAAAAGGAAGAATAATAAAAAAAATAAATAAGCACATGTAATACAAAGGAAAAATTCTAACTACCCTTCTTAAATAAAAATTTTTAAAATAAGACCCCCTGTTTTCTGCATAATGAAAATAGAGTCGTTGGGTGATGAGATACCCGGACAAAACAAAAAAAAGATTAAGTCCAATCCAACCGAATTTGAAAATATAATACTGATAAAATATGTGGCCTGTAGCAACGAGAAAAATCGCCAATCCCCTGATACCATCAAGATATTTCACTCTGTTCTCAGTAAACCTGTTATCAACCATATAATGCGATTACTAGTTTTTCAGAATGTGACTTACTAATCTCCTTAATCAGTATTTCCATCATACGTTTTAGTAAAGTATATTTATCAAATATATGAATAACGAAATTCCTTCTCGCACTCACTATCCAGGGTTGGACGGTTTACGAGGAATTGCGATACTGCTGGTGATCTTATTCCATAACTTCTGGTTCATACCATTTTTAAATTATGGGCAGTTTGGTGTTGATCTGTTTTTTGTAATCTCTGGATTTTTGATTACGGAGATACTTTTAAAAAGTAAAAGCTCAGCAAATTATTTTACAAATTTTTATGGTCGCAGGCTGGTGAGAATATTTCCAATTTACTATCTCTGTCTTGCCCTAATTTTTTTTGTACTTCCTGATCAGCTACTTCTTGATGGAAGTCTTAAAACATCCAGGACTGATCAGTGGTGGTTTTGGGCATACTTACAAAATTGGCTTTTTGCAACACAGGGTATTCCAGTAGGCACTGTTCCCATTGGACATTTTTGGACTTTAGCCGTTGAAGAGCAATTTTATTTGCTTTGGCCCCCAATAATTTTTTTTATAAGGGATTTAAAGAAATTATTAGTGGTCTGTATAGCAATCTTAATTACAATTAATGCAATTCGATTCTTTACATGGCTTTATTTCAGGGAAAATATCGATCAGCTTTCATACATAATAACACGATGTGACGGAATTTTGGCTGGTAGTATACTTGCAGTTTTAAAGCAAACCGGGCAATTTCAAAAATCAATTTTATTAAAAATAACTTCCGTCATCTTAATATTGTTAAACGGGATCTATCTTTTACTAGGTCCAGTATTTGACTTACGGCCAAATTATTTAAACATTGCTGGCTATACTAGCATTTCAATTTTATTTACATGGGTTTTATATTTAACTATTTCAAATCCCCGGTCAATACTTCAAATAACCCTGCTTATTTCCCCATTAAAATTTTTCGGCAAATACTCATATGGGATCTATGTATTTCATATGCCAGTCATGTTTCTATTACACCCTACAACTGAAAAATGGCTTTGGCCTTTATTTGGAAGCAGGATCCCGGAAGCGCTTTTATTGATTTGTCTTGAAGTAATCATAGCTGTTATCGTTTATCATTTATATGAAAAACACTTTCTTAAATTAAAGAAATTCTTTCCCTATGCCTGATCTTTGGCTTTCATCATGTATTTTTAATACAAAAAGATTCCAAAACTATTCTTTTGAAAACCACATCCCCCAGTCCGGGCATTCATAACCACTATCCTGCTCTCGATGGTTTACGTGGAATTGCTATCATTCTTGTGCTTCTTTATCACAATTTCAATTTTATAGAATATTTTAACTATGGCTGGCTTGGAGTTGACCTTTTCTTTGCTCTATCTGGCTTTCTTATTACTAATATTCTTTTAAATTCACTTACCTCAGAGAATTACTTTAGAAATTTCTATGCCCGCCGCGTTTTAAGAATCTTTCCACTTTATTATTTTTCACTTATTCTTTACTTATTCATTATTCCTGCTATCAATCCGTCGCTTCTTGAAATGTCATACTACAAAATGCACCAGGTTTGGTTCTGGACATATTTGCAAAACTGGCCACTTATAATCAAAGGTGACGGAAGTGGTGTCGCGTTGAATCATTATTGGTCATTAGCTATGGAAGAGCAATATTATTTGATATGGCCAATAATAATATTACTGCTTAAAAAACCAAAAAGGATATTCTTTCTTTGTATTTTTCTGCTGGTTATTGTAATTGCAGCTCGCTTTTATATTTGGAAAAATAATGAACACTTTCCAGCTTATGAAAGAGCTTTCTTGTTTACAAGACTTGATGGTATTTTAATTGGTTCTATGCTTGCCGCCATTTATAAGATCAATATTCACTTATTAAGAAAATACTTTACAATTTTCCTATTAACGCTTACGGCTGTAAATTATCTTTTCTTTTTGTACAAGAAAAATCAAAGTCCTGATTTTCCCGTTTGGGGAATTGGCGGCTTTACCACTTTCTCATTTGTTTTTGCTTTAGCTATCTATGAAGCAGTGATGAAAGAAAATAAGTTCATTAATCTAGTCTTTACAAATCCATTATTAACCTTTCTTGGGAAATATTCATATGGTATATACATTTTCCATTGGCCAATAACTATAATGATGACCCCCTATTTTGGCAACTTAATGCAATCATTGGTAAAAGAACTTCGTATCTGGCAACAAATAGGAGTTGGCGTTTTATGCACAGTGACGGCTATAATTATAAGTGTTATTAGCTACCATTTATTTGAAAAACATTTTCTTAAACTAAAAAAATA
>JBIOVR010000483.1:0-18528 GCA_044867875.1 Chitinophagaceae bacterium | reverse complement strand
TTAGATCATATCAGTATGTTTCCTTTTGTTTATCAATCACGGCTAATCCCTTTTAAAAAGAATCCTGAACAACGTATTGACGATGCAGAACAGTTAGAGTTATTTTGATTTTGTTGCTCAATAGAATTACCAAACGTACAAGAGTGCGACGCAACAGAAGCTTAATAGTAGCAATCCAGTTGGGCAAATAATTCTTCACCATATCAATAACTTACTTTCATTTCGGGTTCAATTCTATTTTTTATGCTCTCTTTTGTTAATTACTTTTAATTCATCCGCCGCTCATCCATCTGCATCGCTGAAAAAAGGAAAACAGTTGCTGAATGGATAAATATCTATTATCTGCTGACAGGATCACTTTGTATGCAACCGGTCATTATCTGTTCGCTTATATCCTTCGCCCGGCCAATAAATAAAATTTCAGATCAATTGCAGGATATGTTTGATGGTGAAAACATTTTTTATCATTAAACAGTATAGCCATGAAATTTTTTCCTAAAACAATGCCCGTTTTTCTTTTCTTATTGATGATCGCCGGTACTATCAACTCACAGGATAAACAAGAGCATACCGTGCCATGGGTATCGGGCAAAGGATACTGGAACACCGAAAGCAATATTCATGATCCGCTGGATCATATCATCAGGTTTTATACTAATGATGGCCGGTTGTTTCATACAGAAAAGCTCAGCGGCGTTAAGCTTGATACCGATAAAAGAAAAACAAAGATGAAACTGAAAAAAGCATTAGAGCAAACGATGGAATTATACAGCAAACAGGAGCCGGCTAAACAAATAAGCGAGTACCTGGTGGCTTATCTTAAATAATATTCGCCGGCTTTTCAACAGCATTTGTTTCCATTCGTCGCCGGAAAACAACCATACGACGATTTTATTAATTCTTATAGAAGGGTGTTGCTGCACCCTTTGTAATTTCAATAAGCCATGGATCAACAGCAATTCATTTTTTCTGATGAATACAAATACCGCCTGCGCCGACACCTGTTATTTTGGTTGTGCTGGTGGATCTTCTTTGGCATTCTTTATTCTTATACAGCCAAGGTAAGTTTGTTACCCAATTTTGAGCGACTTCCCTTTGCGATGGTAGATGCGCTGGTATTCCTTATACCACATATGTTCCTTTCCTATTCGCTGATGTATTATGTGATCCCAAAATTTGTTTTCAGCGGCAGGTACTTTAAGGCGGGCATCCTGGTGCTCTTTTTCTTTTTGGTTACCGCCAGTATATCCGCTTTGATCGGCATTTATCTTTTGCCGCTGATCCGTGTTGCCATCTTTGGAAGAGACTATGACTATGTATTCAATCCTACTTATCTTTTATCGTTACTGGCCGGATTAAGAGGAGCGATAACTATCGGCGGGCTTGCAGCCGCGATAAAACTGATGAAACACTGGTATGCAAAAGAACAACGCAACCTCCAGTTGCAAAAGGAAAATACCGAAGCGGGTTTGCGTTTGCTGAAAGCACAGATCCATCCTCACTTTTTATTTAATACACTTAATAATATTTATTCGTTCACGCAAAACACTTCAGCGGAAGCATCGGGCATGATCACCCGCTTGTCTTCACTGTTGCGCTATACACTTTATGAAGGCAATCAACCATTAGTACCGTTGCAGAAAGAATTACAAATGGTGCAGGATTATATCGGGATCGAAAAGATCCGCTACGGCAACCAAATGGAATTGCATATTGATCTGCCGGAAAGAACAACCAATTATTATATCGCCCCTTTGTTATTACTGCCACTGGTTGAAAATTGTTTTAAACATGGCACCAGTCAAATGCTGGAACAACCCTGGGTGCACCTGCAGGCAATGATTGTGAATGACCAGTTGCATGTAAAATTGCTCAATGGAAAAGTAAATGAAGAGACAACTGATGCACCCGTTCCGGGTATCGGCATCAGGAATGTTAAAGAGCGTCTGTCATTACTTTATCCCGGTAAACATGAACTCCATATCACCAGCGAAGAAGAAGTATTTATTGTGAATCTTAAAGTTGAGTTAGTAGTAAAAAATGAAGTGTTGATCAAAAGAGATAAACCAGCTTATGCATGATAACAAACCTATAAAATGTTTGTTGGTCGATGATGAGCCGCCGGCACGTGAAATATTGCGTCGCTATATTGATGATATCTCCACCATGGAACTGGCCGCAGAATGTTCAAATGCTTTACAGGCATTTACTGTTTTACAAAAAGAAACGATCGATCTTATGTTTCTCGATATACGAATGCCGCGAATGAATGGAAATGATTTTCTGAAATCGATCAAGCATCCGCCAAAAGTGATCTTTACAACGGCCTATCCTGAATATGCACTGGAAGGATATGAACTGGATGTGGTGGATTATCTTTTGAAACCGGTGCCCTTTGATCGTTTTCTGAAAGCGGTGAACAAAGCTTTTCCCACAGGTGCTGCGCCAGACGAAAAGATGGACCTGGCAGAAAAGAAAAAACAGGCTTTTGTATACTTCCGTATTGACCGCAAGATGAAAAAAGTAATACTGGATGACATTATGTACATCGAGAGTATGAAGGATTACATAAAACTCTTTACACCTGGAGGCACACTGATCACCAAACAATCTATCAGCTCTGTAGAAGAAATGCTTCCCGTAAAAGAGTTTGCAAGAGTGCATCGTTCTTATATTGTTTCTTTGAACAATATTAAAAGCTTCACTGCAGAGGTGATCGAGATCGGTAACACCAACATTCCGATCAGTAAACTGTATAGGAGTGACGTAATGAAAATTTTGCAACAGGTTTAGAGATGGGCATCTCACTCCTCCTCATCTTTTCTTTTAAAACCGATTTTTCGTCGGGGTGGGTGTGGCGGGTTCAATAGTTGTTTCAGGTATCCAAATATGAGGGTAATGTCTTCATTGTGCCCAGCAAGTTTCTTTCCTGCCTGCCGGCAGGCAGGTCTATCTTTTCAAGTTGCAATAAATGTCTTTATGTATCATTATCTCTTAAAACAAGGGGTCTTCATCTGGAAAAAATATATTTATTTTGTACTGATGTACACACTGCAAACCATATTAAAAATACTACGTCAGCATAAACCCGAGCTTCAGCAGAAATATCCTATTTCCCGGCTCGGCGTTTTTGGCTCTTATGCCCGTGGCGATGCAACAGAAAAAAGCGATGTTGATATTGTGGTAGAATTCTCTGCTCCAATGGGATTGAATTTTGTTGCTATGGCGAATGAAATTGAAGAGTTACTTGGTATTAAAACCGATGTTGTTTCCAGGGGAGGAATTAAAACAAAATATTTACCCTACGTAGAAAAAGATATCGTGTATGTCTGAACGAAAACCTTCAGTTATTATTGAAGACATACTCACATGCCTACAGCATATTGAATCCTATACAACCAATCTCAGCTTTGATCAGTTTTCTGCTCATTACATGACAGTAGAAGCCTGTTTGTATAATATCCAGGTAATTGGTGAAGCAGCGGTACGTTTACCAGAAAATATAAAAGATGATAACCCTCAAATTCCATGGCCTCTGATAAAAGGAATGAGGAATCGTTTGATCCATGAATATTTTGGCACGGATCTAAATCTTGTCTGGAATGTTATAAAGAATGAATTGCCAACTCTTAAAATAGAACTGGAAAAAATTCAATCGGGATTGATTTGATTATCTTAGGCTCACTAAATAATAAAGCACATGCTCCGTAATATTTTAATACTGGTTTGTTTTTTTATTCTCACAGGTTCAGAAAATAAACCAAAATGGAAACCTCTTTTTAACGGAAAAGATCTTAAAGGCTGGGAAGTAAAAATTGCCGGTTACCCGTTGGGCGAAAATTTCGGAAATACATTCCGTGTTGAAAATGGGATACTCCAGACAAGATATAATGCGTATGATAGTTTCAGGGTCCGGTTCGGCGCTTTGTATCATAAAAAAGTTTTTACAAACTACCGGTTAAAGGTAGAATACCGTTTCACCGGGGAGTTAACACCCGGTGCCCCATCATGGGGGTTTCGTGATGGTGGCGTTCAATATCATTGCCAGTCACCGGAATCGATGAAGATCGATCAGTCATTTCCCGTTTGTCTTGAATACAACCTGCTTGGTGGTAATGGCAAAGATGAACGACCAACAGGTGAAATATGCTGTTCGGGAACCTATCTATCTATTGATGGTAAACGAAATTCATCTTATTGCACACCACCGACGGTAAAGAAAACTTTTCATGGCGATCAGTGGGTAACACTGGAAATTGAAGTGAGGGGAGATGTGATCAGGCATTTTGTAAATGGAGAAGAGATATTGCATTTTGAAAACCCACGATACAATCCTGAGCATGCCATTGGCAAAACATTTATTGTAAATGGTGATGATAAAGTAAAACAAGGTTATATCTCACTGCAGTCAAACAGTCACCCAATGGATTTTCGTAGGATTGAGATCATGGAGTATTAAGATACCTGGTTGTTATCGATCTTTAATACATTAAAGGCCGTTTTATTTTCCCTTACCAAAACTAAACAGTTGTAGCTGGAGCTTCTCCCTTTATTAATTTAATCTCATTCTTTTTTGCTTCGTAGGTTGCATTATATACTTCCAATTGAGAGTTAAATTTTTCACGAAAAGATTCACTAACCTCGGGTGCATAAATGATAGTACTAACAACATCAGGATTTTTTAAAATATCTACGAATGTAATTGAGACGGGACTTGTTTCCCATACTATACAAAAATATCTTCCTGCTGTAAATACTCCTGATGCGGCTAAATTAAACCTGCTCAACAGTTCAAGATTATAGGAAACAGATGATCCATTTGCTGTTATACCCAACGTTTCAGCTTTATTAAGCGAATCAACATAAAGCTCAATTCCCATAAAGCGGTTGATTTGAGTACTCTTTAATTAAACTTAGCGCCAATGTATGCAACCAGGTTCTCATCACTCATTTTGTTGGAAGTGCTTTCCTGCGTAACAGTATTTTTAAACTGCGGTGTATCTGCCATGTAACGCATTAACTGTTCCTGCGAAGTACCGGTACCGGTCAAATGTAATTCCTCAGCGTTTTGCATGTGCGATAATATTTCTTTAAAGAATTTATGTTGCAATGTTCTTTCATCATTGTGTTGGTTCTTTTCACTGGTATTATGTTCAGCTCCCGCATTACCTGCAACAGCAAGAACAGTAAAATCTTCAGTATCGTTAGTTGCTCTTCCCACTACAGTTGCATGATGAGTATCCATCCATACACCAAATTGTTTTTTGATCTTTTGTTTCATGCTTAAAGATGGGTTTATTATCCCGGTAACTATTATATGCTTCGATGAATAAGTTATATAATTCACAGGTTAATTGGCAGAAAGGGATTTTACCGCGAAGTTGCTAAGGTTAAATAAAAGAGTCACTTTGGACATTTGCGATTTCTTCACTGCAGTCAAACAGCCACCCGATGGATTTTCATAAGATTGAGATCATGGAATATTGAAATATCTAATTACTTTTTTGTCCTGAAGCAAATTCATTTACTTTCTTTGTCTTGAAACAAAGAAAGTAACAAAGAAAATTCAAGGCCAAACCAAATGCTCCGCTGGTTTGGCCGGGCCAACGCACATGAGCACTCAAATAAATTGTAATTACACTCAGGATTGAACTGATAGCTGAATCAACTTGCTTCTTGCTATTCTAAACACCGAAAGGCGCTGTCTTTTTCGTTTGCATTCATTTAACTAGATATTCCTCTTAAGTTAGACGAAAAAGAAGGCGCTGGAAAAGTCTTTCAGTCAAACAAGGAACTACAATTATCGTCGATGTCGATGATAAGAATTGTTTAGCCGAGTTAACAGTAGCACTGAAGCCTAATCAAGGCGTCCGGCAATGGCTGTATATCATTGCCGGTGTGCTTTTCTTTGTTACTTTCTTTTGCACAAGCAAAAGAAAGTATATGAACTTTTCTTTTGTAAGTAGAATCAATTTCTTCTGAGTCTGATGAAAAGCTATAATAGCTTTCTTTTCTTTGTCTTGATACAAAGAAAAGAAACAAAAGAAAAATCAAGCCCGGCCCGATGCTCCGCCGGCCGGGCAGGCCAGCGCACATGAACATTCATCACGGCTTGTAAATTAATTTTGTTATCGAACTTAAAATTTGAAAAGCTTGCTTCGTGATATGCGAAGGATCGAAAGGCGCTGTGTTCCGTCCTTGCAATCTTTAATTTATTATCTCTACTCGTTAAGGGACGGAACAAGGCGCTTGACCAGCATTGATTGTAGTTACAGTTCTTCAAATTTTGAGCATTGCATTAATGCTTTCTTTTTCCTAGGTTGTTAGTTATCTTTAATACATGAGGGCCTGGAGTATTAGAAAAATATTTACTGCCGTTGTAGTAATTACGACGGTAGCTGCTTCTGCACAAAATAAAACAGCTAAAAATAACACCGAACGATTACAACTGGCTGATGAAATTGACCGTTCGATCCGCACTGAGCTGCTGAATAAATGGTACCCGCAAAGCGTCGATAGTTTGTATGGTGGTTTTCTCACCACGTTTACTTATAATTTCTTACCAACCGGGTCACAGGATAAAATGATCGTTACCCAGGCACGGCATGTATGGTCGAATGCGCTGGCATCACGATTATATCCCGGCGTTGATCATTATAAAAAAAGCGCAGCACATGGTTTTAGTTTTTTAAAAGATAAAATGTGGGATAAAGCCAATGGTGGTTTTTATACATTGGTTGACCGCAAAGGAAATGTGAAAGACAGTGAAGGAAAAACAGCCTATGGAAATGCATTTGGAATATATGCATCGGCAGCATGGTACCAGGCTTCGGGGGATAACAATGCATTGCAATTAGCAAAAGATTGTTTTGCATGGCTGGAAAAACATGCACATGATCCCATCCTCAAAGGTTATTATCAGAATCTATTGCCGGATGGTACACCTGTTAAACGTACTGCTGCAGACCCTACCACATCAACTGTTGGTTATAAAGATCAGAATAGTTCTATTCATTTGCTGGAAGCATTTACAGAATTATATTCTGTGTGGCCCGATGCATTAGTTCGTCAGCGGTTACAGGAAATGTTGCTACTGATCCGCGATGTTATTACCACTAAAAAAGGAAGTCTCACACTTTTTCTACAACCTAACTGGACACCTGTATCATTCAGAGATTCATCAGAAGCAGTGATCTTAAAACACCGGTATGTTGATCATGTATCTTTTGGTCATGATGTAGAAACAGCTTACCTGATGCTGGAAGCCTCGCATGTATTGGGATTAAAAAATGATACAGCCACGCTGAGAATAGCCAAACTCATGGTGGATCATGCGTTGCAAAATGGTTGGGACAAGATCAATGGCGGTTTTTATGATGAAGGATATTATTTCAAAAACAAAAAGGATATCACTATAATAAAAGATAGTAAAAACTGGTGGGCACAGGCGGAAGGGTTAAACACATTATTGCTGATGGCGGATCATTTCCCCAATGATCCTATGCAGTATTTTGAAAAGTTTAAAATGATGTGGAAGTATATTCAAACTTATTTAATTGATCATGAATATGGAGATTGGTATGAAGAAGGTCTTGATAAAAGTCCCGAAAAAAGAACAGCATTAAAAGGACATATCTGGAAAGCTACTTACCATCAACTGCGGGCATTGACTAATTGTGTACAAAAGCTTCGGGACAATAAATAAAACCCCGCCAGGATCGTAGCAGCACTGTTTATTTTCTTTCTTTTAGATTAAGAAGTTTAAATTTTTCTTTTACAATGATCTTAGTGTTATTGGCTAACTCTTCAAGTGAACATCCAAGCATTTGAAGATTTACCGGAAGTCCATTCACAGTCTCTTCCAGTTCCATCGTTAACATGGTTTTCATATCTACATCGGGGCTTCCTTTCAGCTGCCGGAAAATAGCTGCCGCAGTTTTCCTGTTATTGCCCAAATTGTATTTTCCAACTCTTTCAAAACCGTCACGGGTCCTTATACTGATCAGAACATAAAAAGTATTTGAGGTCATACGGATAGCACTACAATGTAAATGCCAGTCTTCCGCTGAAGGATCTTTCTGAAAATTATGCATGACCGCTCATGAAAATATTTCAGTACTGCATTTTTTTCAGTTTCCTGCATCATAATTCTTTCTCTACAACCTACCTTACAACTTCGTTGATTTCTTCGCAGACTGCCCTGATCTGCTGATAAACCGCCTCTGAATTTTTCTCCTTATCCAGTTTTATGTTTAGAAAGCCCGGAGATTTTTTCATGTAAAAGGTGGCCTGGTTATCCAGCGTTATAATTCCATCGATTTCGGTTTTCGCAAAAGACATGTCACCAGTTGCGAGTTCTTTATTTAACCAACTTTCAACTGCTGCCGATCTATCAGGATTAAATTTTGCGGTCATTTCATAATAGTGACTGTATTGGCTGTGTTTTATACTGATACTTCCATCCGGAAAACCACAGGAAATAATGGCTATGCACAGTGATAATGCACCGAAAAAAATGACTAGCTTTTTCATAATGGTAATTTGACGTAAAGGAACGAAGAATGTTGCACTGGAATTCAAGCCTCAGCAAAAATAGGATCCGTCCGATCTTCTTCTTTGGCGGTTTTCGTGGCCAGGCCAGTTGCAGAAACTGCAAATCAGGAACATGTTAACGGGTAATTCAATTATTAATACCCTTTTTGGCGTGGTAGTTTGGAATCTGAAACAATCATTTTAAACTATTAAAAAAATTAACATGAAAAAATTACTAGCAATTAGCTTTATCGGAATGGTCTTATTTACTGCCTGTAAGAAAGACCCGGCTGTAGAACCTTCATTAACCGGAAAATGGAATGTTGAAACCATTGTTACAAAAGAGTTTCAAAACTCAGCAATAGTAAATACGAATACTGAACAGGGAAATGGTTTCAAATATGATTTTCAAACAAACGGCAGCCTATTGATCTCAAGCTTTCTCAATGGTTCAACCCATCCGTATTTGATTCTGCCAAATTCCAAAGTTGAGATCGATGGTGATATTTTTGAGATCAGAAACCTAACAGCCTCGCAGGTTACACTTTTTATTCATGAGGATTATGCTCCAGGAGAGTATGACGAACTTTTCATAAACCTGAAAAGATAAGTCAGGTTACCATGAACGTAAAGAATGGCAAAGAAGATTTTGATCCTGTTATGACAAATCCGGTTTCTTTGGAATTCTACAACGAAAAGAAACTATCAGCGAGGGGTGTGCTTTATAAGGCGCCCCTCGCTTATATATTGCTCTTTAGAGTCACCAGGCTTTGTGATTGTCAGGACAAAAGATGGCTAAATAAATTTTAATTTTTGAAAATAAAAAAGGAGCCGTCGATGCCGGCTCCAAAAAAAGTTTCATTAACAAATCTCACTTTATGAAATGACTCACTGGTACATTTTCTCTATATTATAAAAAAAAGAAGTTGGCTTTCCTTCAACCCCGGCTTTTTCCATTTTATCTTTTAAATCCGCAGATTGAAGAAATGCTTTTGCTTTTGCGATATCAGTAACAGCAAAAACGAGCACTGCATGGTGTGTATCATCAATAGCATGACCAATTACCCTGTCTATAAGACCGGCATCCAACCGTACCTGTTTGTGCTTGTCAAATTCATTCTTAAAGGCATCCCAGTCTTTTACCTTATGCATCATTATCAGCCTGTTTGTTTGCGAAATCGTTGAATTATCATCCATTACTGTTTCCAGGTAAGAAAACGTAGGTGTACTGGTTACACCTGCTTCTTTCATCCTGTCTTTCATTCCCTTTGAGGCCGTTAATTCTTTAGCCTTATTTGCATCTTCCATCTTTAAAAAAACGATAACCTTTTTGGGATCATCTAATCCTCTGCCCGCTACATAATTGGTTAAGCCGTATGGCTTGCGAATTGAATCCCTTGATTCAAACATTGATTGCCATTTCGCATAATCAGCTACTTTGAACTCCATAAGCATTATGTTGGCAGGCTTGACAGGAGTTGCAGGTTCAGGAGCTTTTGCAACAGTTGTGTCTGCTGTAGTGGTCGTTTCTTCTGTTTTTTTATCATCTGCCGAACCACATGAGGATAAAAAGATAAGAATGCTTGTAGCAAATGTTGTTGCTAAAAATCTAACTTGTTTCATTTTAAGAAATTTAAATTTTAGGAATAAAAGATCAAGAGAACGGGGTTGTAATACGTAGGGCGAGATTGATGTGAGTACAGAATCGATAGTTGGCAAATATAATGCCCGTCTTGATTCGGGTAAGCAAAACATATGCATTCCATAATTCTTTCGTCATTCGAACCAGCCTATAGGTAAAAAAGATTTGGCATTACAAGCCCGGACTACTTACTTTGCAGCTCAAAGTGCTTTGAACGATGGAAATAAAACGTCAACGTGAAAAGTGGAACATGTAGATTCTTTCGTTTGACGTCTCACGTTTGACGAAAATATATTTTAGATTACAGCGTAACTTAAAACTAGAGGGATGGCAACTATATTGAATATCCAGAACCTGGGTAAAACTTATCAGAGTGCAGGTCGTGAATTGACGGTGCTTGAGAATATTAATTTTTCCGTCGAAGCGGGATCAACGATGGCAATTGTCGGGCCATCAGGCAGTGGCAAAACAACTTTGCTTGGTTTGGCAGCCGGTCTTGATCGTTCAACTACCGGTTCAGTGGAATTAAATAATATAAAGTTGGATCAGTTGAATGAAGACCAACGTGCTGCTATAAGAAACCAACAAGTGGGTTTTATTTTTCAAAGCTTCCAGTTGCTTCCTACTCTTACTGCACTTGAGAATGTGATGGTGCCATTGGAATTACGTGGAGAAAAGAACATAAAGTCGAGAGCAGTTGATCTTCTACAGAAAGTGGGACTTGGCAACCGCGGACATCATTATCCTGCACAGCTAAGCGGTGGCGAACAACAAAGAGTATCCATGGCCCGTGCATTTATCAACAAACCTCAACTTCTTTTTACAGATGAACCTACTGGTAATCTTGATGCGGAAACAAGTCGCGGAATTGTTGAACTGATCTTTAACCTGAATAAGGAAGCCGGTACTACATTGATCATGGTAACACATGATCTTGAATTAGCAAATAAGACTGGTCGCATCATTAAACTCAAGGGCGGCAGAATTGTATCAGATGAACTTACCGGAATTAATAATTAAAAATTAAGAATTAATAATTGTGAGCACCAAAATAAATTTTTCCTGGTTAGTTAAGATGGCATGGCGTGATAGCAGGCGAAACCGTTCAAGGTTAATGTTATTCGTTTCATCGATCATATTGGGCATTGCCGCCATGGTTGCCATTTATTCTTTGGGAGATAATATGAGTGCCGAAGTAGATAGGCAAGCTGCTTCTTTATTAGGCGCCGACCTGATGATCGGTACGGGTAAAGAAGTTAGTCCTGCTATCAAAAAAATGGTTGATTCGCTCGGCGACAGAAGATCTGAGCAAAGGATGTTTCCCTCCATGATCTATTTTACCAAGAGCAATAAAACAAGATTGGTACAGGTTCGTGCATTGGGTGGTGAGTTTCCTTATTATGGAATATTGGAAACGTTGCCTGCAGAAGCAGGAAAAGCATTTCGAAATGGACAAGCTGCATTGGTGGATCAAACGATGATGTTACAATTTGGTGCTGCTGTCGGTGACACAGTTAAAGTTGGGAATGTAAGTTTTGTTATTGCAGGTACTTTAATAAATGCTCCGGGACAAACGGGATTGTCAGCTTCTGTAGCACCACCTGTTTATATACCCCTTCAATATTTGGAACAAACAGGACTTGCACAAAAAGGAAGCAGGATCGCTACCCAATTTTTCTTCAAGTTCGATAAGGCTGTGAATATGGAACAGCTTGTAGATAAGATCAATCCACGGCTGGATATTGAAGGAATGAGTTATGAGACTGTTGAAACACAGAAACAGAATACTGCAAGATCATTGCAAGACCTGACGAATTTTCTTTCATTGGTAAGCTTTATTGCATTGTTGTTGGGTTGTGTTGGTGTAGCCAGTGCAATTAATATTTATGTGAAGGAAAAAATAAGATCAGTAGCCATACTGCGTTGTTTGGGAGCAAAAGGCTCACAGGCTTTTCTTATTTACCTGATACAAATTGTTGTTGTAGGTTTCCTGGGTTCACTGGCAGGCGCCGCATTAGGAACGATCATTCAACAATTCTTACCAATTGCATTCAAAGATTTTTTACCAATAAAAGTTACTACTGACTTTTCATGGTCAGCGATAGGACAGGGTTTACTATTGGGTATTGTGATCTCTTTTCTTTTTGCCTTATCGCCATTGGTATCAATTCGCAAGATCTCGCCACTAAATACATTGCGTTTATCGTTTCAAAAATTTAGTTTATTTAAAGACCCGATAAAATGGCTGGTGTATCTATTGATCATCCTCTTTATTTGGGGATTTATTTATTATCAAATAGGAGAGATACCGGAGTCGATTGGTTTTTCTATTGTTATTGTGGTTTCATTTTTAATATTGGTAGGAGTAGCGGCATTATTAATGTGGGCTGTTCGTCTCTTCTTTCCAAACAGGGCAAGTTATTTATGGCGACAAGGATTGGCAAATTTGTACAGACCCAATAACCAAACTACTATATTGATCGTTGCAATTGGTTTGGGTACTGCTATTATCTGCACACTATTTTCTGTCCGGGCAATTTTATTGAAACGGATAGAACTTACTGCCCGCGACAACAGGTCTAACACGATATTATTTGATATACAGCCACAACAAACTGATAGTGTAATAGCATTAGCCAAACAATTTAATTTACCCATAGATGGAGCTGTGCCTATTGTAAACATGCGGTTAGAAAAAGTGAACAATATTACCGGTGAGACTTTGCGGAAGGACAGCACTATTAAAATGTGGAGAGGAATATTTGACCGCGAATACCGTGTAACGTTTCGTGATTCACTAACTGCTTCAGAAAAAATAGCGAAAGGAAAATGGTCGGGTAAAGTGGATGAATCCGGTAAAATATTTGTTTCATTGGATCAAAATTTTGCAAAGAATAATAGCATCAAAGTAGGAGATACAATGATCTTTAATGTGCAGGGATCTGTTATTTCCACTATCGTCGGCAGCCTCCGCCAGGTAGATTGGGGTCGTGTGCAAACAAATTTCCTGGTTGTGTTTCCGAGCGGTGTATTGGAAAAAGCGCCACAGTTTCATGTATTGGTTACCCGTGTTGAAAATAAAGAACAGTCTGCGAAGTTTCAGCAACAATTGGTACAAAAGTTTCCCAACGTGACGATCATTGATCTGAGTGCTGTGTTGAATATAGTGAGTAATATCATAGATAAAGTTGGATTCATTATTCGTTTCATGGCGGCCTTTAGCATCTTCACCGGTTTGATCGTATTGATAGCTTCTGTTTTGATCAGTAAATACCAGCGTATACAGGAAAGTGTGTTGTTGCGTACATTGGGTGCAAGTCGTAAACAGATCTTTTATATTACAGCACTTGAATATTTTTTCCTCGGTGCGTTAGCTGCTGCTACCGGGATGTTCATGTCGCTAGGAATAAGTTTCCTGGTAGCAAAATTTATGTTTGAAACAGAATTTGTATTGAAGTGGCTACCGTTGCTAATAGTATTTGCATCCGTTTGTTTCCTGACTGTATTTATTGGATTGATCAATAGTCGTGCAGTAGTAACAAGACCGCCTTTGGAGATCTTGAGGGAAGAAGTGTAAGATGTTCGATGTACTTTTTGCTGATTGAACAATTGGAGGCTAGTATTCTACAATCCAACCATTTTTTTAAAATCACCTTCTCTTGCTTCGATAGCAGATGCAGTAACCTCTACTATTTCTTCAATAAGTTCGAGGTCATGGTCTGTTGGTTTGCGGGCTTCTGTATAATATAAGGCAAATGTCCCCAGCAATTCATCATGGGCATTAAATATGGGTGTTGACCAGCACGATCGCAGACCCTCAACTAATGCATATGATTTATAGTCTTTCCACAATGGATCAGTTGCAATATCTTCTACAATTACCTGTTTGCGAGTGAATGCTGCTGTACCACAGGAACCAGCAGCAGGACCAGCTTTATTTCCGCTGATCGCTTTGCTATAACGATCGGGAAGTGAAGGAGCGGCCCCATCAAATAACTGGGTTGTTTCGTTATTATATAATAGTATAGATGTTAGAATATCGTTCCTGCTTTTATACTCGAGCCAGTTTAGTATCTCATTAAGTACCTCTTTCAAATGTTTTTCACTATCCAACATCGTCTTTACATCTGTTTCCAACAGTTGTAGATCCAGTGATTCTAACAAGTCTCCGGTAAATTCACTCATAACGATAAAAGTTTCTAAAGTTATAGTTTTTTTTGGCTGGCGAGTTCCACTCACATTCATTAATGATGAACTTTATTAAGTTTGAAGCAGACTCGTCAGAGAAGCTTTTCTAACTGTTTCCAAACATTTTCAGCTACTATAAGATGGCCTTCAGCTGTTGGATGAATACCGTCTGCCTGGTTGAGTTCTGGTTCACCACCGACACCTTCTAAAAGAAATGGAATAAGTGTCATCTTATTTTTAGCAGCCAGGTCAGTATAAATATTTCGAAACTCAGTTGTGTATGCTTGTCCCATATTTGGCGGTATCTCCATACCGGCAAAAATCAATTTAGTGTCAGGATACCTTGCTTTTACTTTATCAATAATATCCTGGAGATTTTTTTTTAGTTTCTGAAAGTGGAGTACCACGCAAACCATCATTGGCGCCAAGCTCGAGAATAAATATATCTATGGGTTCACGCAAGATCCAATCGATGCGGGTTTTGCCCCCGGAAGAAGTTTCACCGCTTACGCCTGCATTGATCACCTTGTAAGGAAGATTAAGTGAATCTATCTTTTTTTGAATGATCGCCGGGAAAGCCTCAGAAGCACTCACACCATAACCTGCTGTAAGACTATTGCCATAAAAAACAATTGTTTTCTTTTTTGTAACAGTGATGGTTTCCTTTGTCGTATTGTTTTGATTACTGTCTTGAGATTTTTTATTATTGGTACAAGCTGAAAATAGTATAATGATACCGGTAATAATGGTTGATGCTTTTTTCATATCTCTTGCACTATAAAGATTTAGCAGGCGTAATAACAATACTCCCATACTCTATTGGTTCATGATCGCCTTGTAACATAATAGGTCCTGCAGTTCCTTCATGGCTATTCAATGCACCACCTGTAATGCCGGGTATTTCCTGGTTACAAATAATTGTCTTTCCATTAAGCACAATGGTTACCATCCTGCCGATCAAAGTGATCTCATAGGTTTGCCATTCACCTGGTTTTTTACCTGCACTTTCACCGGGTGCAATAAAACCATAAATTGATCCTAATACATCTTTTACAGGTGTCTCTTTAGAATAATCTGTGATCTGTACTTCATAGCGACCTCTTAAATAAACACCACTGTTACCATGTTCGCTGAAACGGAATTTAATCTGTAATTTGAAATCATTAAAGGTCGCATCAGAAATTAAATTTGAACCAGCTTTTGGGCTTTTCAAAATTCCATTCTCAACTATCCATTGATTAGTTGTTCCTGATGCATGCCATCCTTTCAGATCTTTTCCATTGAATAATTGTATCGGTTTATCCCAAGCTGGTTTTGTATTACGGGTTAAAGCTGGTGCATGAACCGCAGAGAATTTGCAATTTCTTCCATCTGGTAGGGTAATGTTACCAACCAGGCTATCACCTTCAAGAGTTCCTTCAAGATTTAAATTGTTTGGATGTGATTCCCATTGTGGGGGGATAGAAAAACTAAGTTTACCATTACTGAGATTTACCTGCGATATTGGTCTTGCACTGCCACCGGGCCCAACAAATCTTCCAACCAATACACGATTACCTGATCTTTCTACTTCGAGCCAGGAAGGAAAATCTTTTCCGGAAATATTAACAGTGATATCCCATCTACCAAGAACAGAAGATGTATCAGAATAATTCCCGGCCTTACTGACTGAGTGAATAATGAGAATGAGCAATAAAGCTATAAATGATCGTTTCATAGTTTGTCATGTTGTTAATGTGAAATAATAATCACCATCGAAGTTAGCTGAATAAAGATCACTCACTCTACATTCTAGTATCGAAAATAATTTTCCACCATGACTTCATTCATGGCATGAATGTGTTGATGTTACTTCCTTAAAAAGTTACAGAATTCCTGACCGCTTCTTCCGGGGTTTGACCTATTTCATTACTGAATAAAGTATGTTCACCAAAAATTTTACCATTATCATATTTGTTGATAACAATTCTCCTGGGAGTACCTTCAATAATTTTAGTAAGTGTACAGGGATAAGCTATATTGTTACCAAAGCAAACATAATAATCTGCGCCAACCTCTAATACTGGTTCTGTCCTTTTTAAATAATGAAGAGGAGTTATTTCCTGATCAACCTTTATGATATGTTTTTCACCTATCATAACAACTCACTTTCTCTCTATAAATTTACCGAAGTTTTTTTGATTCGCAATTGGGTGTAAATTTAATATTTCCCTTCAGTTTGGTTCATGATAAGATGAGAACTTTCAAATAAGCACCAATTATTTTTCAGAGAGCATATCTAATGCTTCCTGGAGTTCTTCTTCATTGCCAGATAAAACAAGCAGGCGATCGCCAGCCATTAACCTATCGGCACCGGTGGGTTGAATATACTGGTCGTTCCTTTTTATTAATGTGATATAAGTGGAGGATGGAAAATGCAGATCAACAATTTTTTTCCCGACGACGGCGGAATCACTGTTAAGCGTTACAATTTTTATTTCATTGTTGGCGGGGACAATATCAGCAGTTACTTTGCCTGGAGCAATTGGTGGTTGTTCTGTTACCCGCAACCATTTGGCCATTATCGGCAATGTAGTTCCTTGTAATAAAACAGAAGTGATAGAAATAAAAAAAACGAGATTGAAGATCATGCCTGCTTTATCAAGCCCGGCGATCATCGGGTAAGTAGCAAATACAATTGGCACTGCACCACGTAAACCCACCCAGGAAATAAATAGCTTGCTGCGTATGCTTGTTTTGGAAAAAGCTAACCCAATAAAAACACCGGCTGGTCTTGCAATAAACATTAAGAAAGCTGCAATAAGCAAACCTATTGGCATCAGTGGGATCACTCTTGATGGAAAAACAAGCAGGCCCAAAGTGAGGAATAAAATGATCTGCATAAGCCAGGCCTGTCCATCATAAAATTTTAAAAGACTACGCTTATGAATAAAATCACGACTGCCTAAAACAAGTGCGGAAAGATAAATAGCGAGAAATCCATTGCCACCGATAATATGCGTGGCGGAATAAGTGAACATAGCCAGTCCTAATACCAGCACGGGATAAAGTCCATCACTTCCCAATTTTATATTATTGATGATCCAATGACTGATCCTGCCCATACAATAACCCATAGTGCCACCGATCAAAAATCCTTTTACAAGAAGAAAGAGAAAATTCCATGTATCAAATTGTCCGCTTGCAATGATGCCCGTTAATGTGATAGTTAGAAAATAAGCCATAGGATCATTGCTGCCACTCTCAAATTCAAGCACGGCTCCAACTTTTCCTTTAAGCTTTACACCTCTGTTGCGCAAAATAGAAAACACTGCGGCGGCATCGGTGGCGGAAACTACAGCGCCTAATAATAATCCTTCCAATAAACTAAAATCAAGAACAAGATGTACAAAGATGCCAACTGTGAGTGCAGTAATGCATACACCAATGGTAGAAAGTGAAATTCCACGCCAGGCGATTGGCTTTATGACTTGCCAGCTTGTATCCAATCCGCCGGAAAACAAAATGAAGTTTAGTGCGATAACACCAATGAACTGCGCAATATTGATATTGTCAAAATAAATTCCTCCAATACCTTCTGAACCGGCGAGTATACCAACGATCAAAAATAAAATGAGGGTGGGCACACCGAAGCGACCGGAAGTATTACCGGCCACTATACTGATGAGTAAAAGAAGTGAACCAATTAATAATATATTTTCAGGTGATAGATTCATTTCTATTTTTTAAGATCTGTAACGGTGAGCCACCCTCATTAAGTGATCATGGGAATTAGTTGCTGGATTCTTTTTTACGGTCGCGGTTGTTTACAAATACTAAAAGACCAACAACCAGGGCAATACCCCCGACCATTATTAATGCAATCATTATAGTTGAACTCATTAATTATTTTTTTATAAATGAAAAGATGATCTATATGCTGGAGCATACAGATAAAGAATGAAAAGTGGGAATGAATACTACCAGAAATTGTGTGTGGGGTAGATGTGAAAGAGATAATCTTTTATTAAAAGAGAAGATCTTTTGATCTGAAAATTTTCTAATGAAATACAGGTTCTATAAAAAACAATTGTGGGTAATAAATAAAACGAAGCAACATTTTTTTGAATAAATGTAAATCCTGCTGCCGAAAGATTGAAATGCGTTCCCTCAAGTTCAGTATGAGG
>JBIOVR010000482.1:0-2454 GCA_044867875.1 Chitinophagaceae bacterium | reverse complement strand
CAGCCTGGGAATTCTTACTCCATGGTTTGCTTTAAAACAACCGCTGAATAAAACAAGGCATGCAAAACCAGCAAGCAAGAATTTATATGTTGATCTTCTATTCAATTATCTTAAATTATTTTTATTAAACTGTGTGAAGCTGCCCTGTATCTGCTCAAACAATCTTTCATCAACCGGGTATTCGCCGTACCATACATATTCATATTGAAGCGTAAGCGAGGCAAACTCATTTGCAAACTTATGTCTCCTTACTTCCATTACATATTCATAATTGGTCTTATTCGTATTTATTTCGATAAACTTTTTTTCAGATAAACGTTGTAGCGATTGGAGATACAGATATCGAACTGCCAGTCTGTAATTACCACTTCTTATTGCATTGCGAAGAAGCGAGTCGGGATCGTTTGTATTTTCTTCTTCAACCACTGCTATATCTGATGCAATATTTTTCCGGCTCCGTGAAAGAAATGAAGAGTTGCTTAAAAACAACCTGTAAACAAGATAAGCGAACAAACCTATTGCAAGTATCCAGAAAATGATCCCAAATATTGAACTAAAAAAATCAGAGCCACTAAGATCTACTCTCCGTCGTGGTTTCTGTACTTTAAATTGAGTAGCTCTTAAAAGACTATCCATATATCTTTTGTAATAAAACCCTTTGTCGGAATTAACAGCCTTCACACTGTCAGATTCAATAGAGCGCAATTCCCTTTTTAAAGTATCAGGATAGTAAGTTGTTACTTCCTCTTCAACAGCAGTAGCTTCTACATCAACAGTTGAGGTATCTGTACTGACCTGTGCGTGGATATTAAAAGAAAACAATGATGCCACAAGTAGTAGAAGAAACTGATATGATAATTTATTTTTCAAATAATAAGAGACTTCGCTACGGATGGATTCAATCGCTTCAATTTTCTTTCCACCAGGATCGGGTAAATAATAAAATACCATACAACAAAACAAAATGAGCTACCGAGTATCAGTAAGCTTGCCCATACCGGCATACCGTCTTTTCCATCTTTGTCAAAAGTTTCAGACATAAGGTGAGTAATATAACTTTCAAGAAAAGCAGCGCCAAGAGTCATTGGTACAAAAATTATCATGATCTTGACTGCATCTTTAATTCCTGTTTTAAATGAACTAAGCCGCGAATAAGAACCAGGGAACAAAATACTTTTCGCAATGATAAATCCCGCTGTTGCAGAAATGATCATTGCAGATATCTCTAATGTACCATGAACCCAAATCACCAGCACAGATTTTATACCAAGTCCTTTTGCAAAAAACATATATTGAAAACAACCAAGCATAACACTATTAGTAAACAACAAATGAAGTGTGAGAACGCCAAAGAACAAACCAAAAATGAACATGAGAAAATCGATCTTGACGTTGTGATAAAAGAACCACATAAAAGTTGAGAAATAGCCACCTTCTCCCGTATTTTTATAAACACCAAAAGGATCGCCATTGGCAATATTGTCTTCTGTCATTGCCACGTAATCTTCACCAAGCACTCCTTTTACAAATTCATAATCACGCATCGATGATATGATACCCATGGCACAACAAACAGCAAAAACGATAAAGGTGAAAAGAAATGTTTTGTGATTTTTCCGGATAACCATCGGCAATTCGGTTTTCCAAAAACCAATAAGCCGTGAATATTTTTCTTTTTTATTCTGATAAATGGATTGGTAAATAGAAACAGCCAGCCCGTTTATGAGTCTTGTTACTTTACTGTGCGGATAAAATGTCTTTGCATAAGCAAGGTCATCAACCAGTGTAGTGAACCTGTTGGCCATTTCATCAGGGTCCTGTGTTTCGAAATGCTCATACTCCTGCCATTTCTGTGCATTCTTTTTTATGAATAGGGCTTCACGCATATATAACAAAATGGTTCTTCAATATTAAGAAGTAATTTCTTAAAGCTGTCTTGTAATTCCTTGTTTTTTATTTTGCACTTTCACCTTTTTATGCCGCTGTTTTTTGCTATTTTGCAATTATAGTATGCCGGCAATTCAAATCAATACTCCTTTTAATCTTGCCCTGGATTTTGAAGTGGCAGCTCTTCACAAAAGGATACTTTCATACCTCGTTGACGTTATCGTTCTCATCATTTATTCATGGGGGATGAAAAAATTTCTGGACGAGATACTCCAGATCGAAAATAACAGGTATGGGATCGATATTTTACTGGTTTCGATCCCAATGTTATTATATCCATTCGTTTGTGAATTAAGTATGCACGGACAATCGCTTGGCAAAAAACTGCTTGGCATTCGAGTGATGAGTCTTGAAGGTGGCGAACCGACTGTAAGTCAATATTTGCTTCGTTGGGCCACTCGTTTTTTTGAATGGCCGCTTGTTTTCGGCTTTGTGTTTCCTAATTTTTGGGTGATCTTCCAATTGTTCTTCGTGGGTTTTCTGGGAGTATTTGTTATAATTATTATT
>JBIOVR010000481.1:0-26545 GCA_044867875.1 Chitinophagaceae bacterium | reverse complement strand
AAAACAGTGCAATATGTTTTCTATGATCTGTTCAAAGACTATACAGAACTTAAGGCTGAAGTATTAGCCTCTTCTTGTTTTATAAATGATGGTAAAGGAAATTTTAAAAGAATGGATCTTCCGCAAGAACTGCAATTAGCTCCTGTTTTTTCTTTTACCCCTTTTGAGAACAAAACAAATAACTACCTGGCATCCGGAAATTTTTATAACGTTATTCCTTACGAAGGTCGTTATGATGCATTACAACCAACATTTTTCTCATATAACAAAAAACAAGGTGCATTCCAATATGATTCGGAACTTGCATCCGTCACCGGTCAGGCAAGAGATGCAAAATGGATAAACTATGCTGGTGGTGGCAAAATTTTAATAATCGCAAGAAATAATCAGTCATTAGTTTTTTTAAAACCTACAAATGGTCAATAAATGAAAAAGGATAAAATATTTATTGTTCTGATCATTGGGCTCTTAGGTTTAAATGCCAAATGTTCAAATAAAGATCAACCAACTCCCCCTGCGCCTCCAACTCCTTCCCCTGCAACAAATGATATTTCTGCCTGGATCACTAAAGGGGACAGATCAGCTTTGCTGCAAAAACAAAGCAATTTGTCATTTACTTCAGTCTCAAATACTAATCCAACAGTAGAAGTTGACAGTACGATAACATATCAAACCATTGATGGATTTGGATATACATTGACAGGAGGCAGTGCTTACCTTATTAATCGTTTAGCGGGATCACAAAAAAATTCTTTATTGCAGGAATTGTTTGGAAACAGTGAAAATTCAAATGCAATTAGCTACTTGCGCATCAGCATTGGCGCATCCGATCTTAGTGCGGAAGTTTTCAGCTATGATGATATGCCGACAGGACAAACTGATATGAATCTTGCTAATTTCAATTTATCAAAAGATACAGTAGATGTAATTCCATTACTAAAAGAAATTTTGTTTATTAATCCTAATATTAAAATTATGGGTTCACCGTGGAGCCCACCGGTTTGGATGAAAGATAATGGGAGTTCAGTAGGTGGAAGTTTGCAACCACAATATTATGCTGTATATGCGCAATATTTTGTAAAGTATATACAAGCAATGAGAACAAAAGGAATTACTATTAATTCCATTACGCCGCAAAATGAACCGCAACATGGCGGTAATAACCCAAGCATGGTTATGTCTGCTACACAACAGGCTGATTTTATAAAAAATCATCTTGGCCCTGCATTCCAGGCAGCAGGTATTACTACGAAAATTATTATCTGGGATCATAATTGTGATAACCCCACCTATCCGATCACTATTTTGAATGATGCTGCGGCTAAGCAATATATTAACGGCTCAGCTTTTCACTTGTATAATGGTGATATTAGTGCATTATCAACAGTACATGCTGCTCATCCAGATAAAGATCTTTATTTCACCGAGCAATGGACAGGTTCCACCAGCAGTTTTGACGGCGATTTGAAATGGCATTTAAGAAATGTGATCATTGGTTCAATGCGCAACTGGAGTAAAGTAGCATTGGAATGGAATCTTGCGAATGATGGTGGTTATAACCCACATACTCCGGGAGGATGCACAGAATGTAAAGGAGCCATTACACTCGATGGTGCTATTAATAGAAATGTATCTTATTATATCATTGCCCATGCATCCAGGTTTGTTCCCCCGGGTTCTGTAAGAATAGAAAGTAATAATGCTGGAACTATTTTTAATGCGGCATTTAAAACTCCGGATGGAAAAAAAGTTTTAATAGCAATAAATGATGGAACAGCTGCTGCAAGCTTCAATATCAAATTCAAAGGGAAAATTGCTGTAGCATCTTTGCCCGGTGGTGCGGCAGCAACTTATGTTTGGTGATCATTTTTGAAAAAAGAAAATAAAAGCGACAAGCTATTGCTTGTTCAATTATTAGCATGCGGATAAAAATAAAATATCGCCGCTCTTATTTGGTATTCATTTCCATTGTATGCATGATTTTTATCCTGGCTAGATGTGCAAGTGCTGAAAAGAAAGATAAGTCACCAGAAGAAGCTATAACATTTGAATCTTACACTACGGCTGAAAAATGTGCTGGTTGCCACAAAGAAATTTATGAAAGCCATCTTAAAACTGCACACTATCTCACAGGACAACCGGCGGAAGAAAAATTCATCAGGGGAAGTTTTGAAAAAGGAAAGAATAACTATTCCTATAGTCCTTTGATCTTATTATCCATGCAAAAAAGAGACAGTGGTTTTTACCAGGTTGCTTATTTTAAAGGTGAAGAAAAAAAAGCAATGCGTTTTGATATGGTGATCGGGTCGGGTGTGATGGGACAATCCTTTTTGACATGGAGAAATAACAAGTTGTATCAATTACCTATCACCTATTTTACAGCAGCAGATCAATGGTCAAATAGTCCGGGCTTTCCAAATGAAAAAGTGATGATCGATCGCCCTGCTACGGCCCGCTGTCTTGAATGCCATATTTCATTTGCAGAAGGGTTTTCGGGTTCTCCATTGGAGCCGACTGAGTTTGATCGCAACAAAATTATTTATGGAGTTGATTGCCAGAAATGTCATGGCCCTGCTGCAAAACATGTAGAATATCAAACACAACATCCCGAGGAAAAAACGCCGAAGTACATTGTGAATCCTTCAAAGCTTTCAAGAGCCCAACAAGTAGATATTTGTGCCTTGTGCCATGGCGGGAATATTCAGAAAACAAAACCTTCTTTTGAATTCACTGCAGGAAAAATTTTATCAGATTATTTTACAATTGATACATTAAACAATTATGTTTTAAATAGCAGCAATGTTGATGTGCATGGCAACCAGGTTGGATTATTAAAAGCAAGCAAATGTTTCAGAATGAGTTCGTCAATGACTTGCAGTACTTGTCATAATACTCATGAAAATGAAAGAGAAAAAACAGAATTATTTACTCAAAGATGTATGAGTTGTCATAATACAGCAGATGAAAAATTTAAAACTGCTACTCATTCTCAAATTGCTATGATTGAAAAAAACTGTATTGATTGTCATATGCCGGCACAACCGTCAAAATCAATTGCCGTTTTTTTGCAGGGAGAAGAAACGCCGAAGGCATCATTACTGCGTTCACATTTTATCGGAATATATCAGGATGAAATAAAAAAGTTTTTAAATAAAACCAGGTAAATGAAAAAAATAGCTTACTCCACAATTATTTTATTAGCAGTTGCCTGCACTGAACAGAAAACTGCTGATGTTTCCGTTGCTAACTATGACGCAACTGGAAAAACTGTATCTGTCTTTACTACTGCCGACAGTACAGACTATCGTTTAGCATCTACTGCAACACTTGAGTTTAAAGAAAAAAAACAGCCGCCTGAAAATGAAATTTCAGTTTTTGTTGATCCAACAAAAACTTACCAGGAGTTTTTAGGTGTTGGTGCCGCACTAACTGATGCATCTGCCGAAACATATGCTAAGCTACCTAAAGACAAACAACAGGAATTTCTGAAAGCTTATTTTGATAAAGAAAATGGTATTGGCTATACACTTGCCAGGACTAATATTCACAGTTGCGATTTCAGCAGTGGCAGTTATACTTATGTGAGTGATGGCGATAAAGAATTAAAATCATTCAATGTAGACCACGATAAGCAATTTCGAATTCCATTTATTAAGGAAGCGATAAATGCGGCTGGTGGTAAACTTACTTTATATGTAAGTCCATGGAGTCCGCCGGCATGGATGAAAGACAACAATGATATTTTACACGGTGGAAAACTGAAACCTGATTTTTATCAAAGCTGGGCTAACTATTATGCAAAATTTATTAAGACCTATGAGAAAGAAGGCATTCCAATATGGGGTCTAACGATACAGAACGAACCAATGGCAACACAACGCTGGGAAAGTTGTATTTACACAGCAGAAGAAGAAAGAGATTTTCTTAAAAATTTTCTTGGACCCACGATGAAGAGTGAAGGGCTAAGTGACAAAAAAATAATTGTATGGGATCATAATCGTGATCTGATCTATCAACGTGCAGAAACATATTTTGATGATCCTGAAGCATCGAAATATGCATGGGGTATCGGATTTCATTGGTACGAAGATTGGAGTGGCGGACAACAGATGTTTGATAACGTAGCATTGGTAAACAAAGTTTATCCCGATAAAAATATCCTGTTTACCGAAGGTTGCGCCGAAAGTTTTGACAGCAGTCGCTATAATCGCTGGAGCCTGGGTGAAGAGTATGGACGTTCAATGATCCACGATTTTAATAGCGGTGCGGTTGGCTGGACCGACTGGAATATTTTATTAGATGAAACGGGAGGTCCTAATCATGTTAAGAATTTCTGTTTTGCGCCAATGCATGCGGATACGAGGACCGGGCAACTTATTTATACAAACTCATATTATTACATCGGTCATTTTTCAAAATTTATCAAACCGGGTGCAAAAAGAATTATCAGCAGCCCTACACGCAGCCAGTTATTGACAACTGCATTTAAAAATCAGGACGGAACAGTTGTAGTAGTTGTAATGAATGAAAGCAATATTAAAACACCCTTCTTTTTATGGATAAACGGAAAGGCTGCAGAAACAATAGCACTGCCACATTCCATCAATTCTTACGTGATCAATAAATAGTTGTACTGGTGAAGTTATTTTTAAAAAATATAATTTGCTTGCCGCTGGTTTTTGTATTTCTTTTTTCTTGTAAAAAAGATAAAACACCGGACTCACCACCTGCGCCTAAACAAGTGTCTGTTAAAAATATTTTTATCAATTCGGTCACATTTGATAATAATATTCATGGGATAAATACATTACCATTAATAAGAATCGAGTTTACCGAACCAGTCAATCCAACTACAATAGCAACCGCGGTTAAATTAACTACTATCAGCGGTACTGAATCTGCGATCACTACAACACTTCAGAATAAAGATTCTGTATTATTGGTTCAACCTTCTACCCCATTAACTTATATTTCAAAATATAATTTCAGGATAACGGCAGATCTGAGATCTTCTAGTGGTGGAAGTTTTCTTTCATCTGTAGATAATAATTTCATTACTAAAATTGATTCATCAAGAAAATTCCCGGCTATTTCCGATAATGCTTTACTTGACCTGGTACAGCAACAAACATTTAAATATTTCTGGGATTATGGTCATCCCGTTAGTGGTCTTGCAAGAGAAAGAAGTAATGCAACTCCTGAAACTGTAACATCTGGCGGTTCTGGTTTTGGTGTAATGGCAATTGTTACAGCAATCAATCGTGGATTTATCACAAGAGCACAAGGGTTGACTCGGTTGCAAACTATTGTTTCATTTTTAAAAAATACTGTACCAAAATTTCATGGTGCTTTTTCGCACTGGATGAATGGAAGCACAGGGGCTGTTGTCCCTTTTGGCCAAAATGATGATGGTGCTGATCTTGTAGAAACCTCTTACATGATGATGGGCTTATTAACTGCACGACAGTTTTTTAATGGAGCTGATGTTACTGAAAGCAACCTGAGAAATGATATTAATACACTATGGCAGGGAGTTGACTGGGATTGGTTCCGTCAAAATGGAAAAAAAGTTTTGTACTGGAACTGGAGTCCCAATACAGGCTTTGCAGTAAATGTTCCTGTACAGGGATGGAATGAAACTCTAATAACTTATGTGCTCGCTGCCTCTTCACCAACACATTCAGTACCAAAAACGGTATATGATAGTGGCTTTGCAAGAAATGGTGCGATGGTAAATAATAATACCTATTACAATTATCAATTACCACTCGGTCCTGCACAAGGGGGTCCATTGTTTTTTGAACATTATTCTTTTCTCGGGATCAATCCAAATGGCTTAACTGATGCTTATGCTAACTATGTGACACAAACAAAAAATCATACTCTCATTAATTATAAATATTGCGTTTCAAATCCAAAAGGATGGTTTGGGTATAGTGACAGTTGCTGGGGATTAACAGCGAGTGATATTCAAAATGGATACACTGCCAGCTCACCAACGAATGATGTAAGCTATATCGCACCGACTGCAGCAGTTTCATCTTTACCATATGCTCTAACAGAAAGTATGAAGGCTTTAAAATTTTTCTATTATGTATTAGGTGATAAAATTTGGGGTCAATATGGTTTTAAAGATGCATTCAGTTTGCATACTCCATGGTTCGCTGATTCTTATTTGGCAATTGACCAGGGACCGATCATTGTAATGATCGAAAATTATCGCAGTGGATTATTATGGAATTTATTTACCAGTTGTCCGGAAGTAAGAACAGGAATGTTGAATTTGGGCTTTAGTGCCCCTTATTTATAATTAAACTTTTTTTAATGATACGATCATTTTCGGTTGCAGCTTTGTTTTTTTTGTTTTGTGCCTGCATTTCACAAAACAAAACTAAAGCCCCTGTTTCAACTAAGCCACAGATCCTTTCGGATTCTGTATTGTTGGACCTTGTACAGAAACAAACAATAAAATATTTTACGGACGGTGCTGAGCCTGTAAGTGGTATGGGCCGTGAACGTTTTCATACAGATGATAATTACCCGGAAAATGATAAAAATATTATAACAAGTGGTGGCAGTGGTTTTGGCGTAATGAGTTTGATCGTAGCTATGGAAAGAAAATTTATTTCAAGAGAAGAAGGATTGCAACGCATGGAAAAGATCGTTCATTTTTTAGAGACCGCAGATCGTTTTCATGGTGCATGGCCACATTGGTGGAATGGGGAAACGGGAAAAGTAAAACCATTTGGTAAAAAAGATAATGGAGGTGACCTGGTAGAAACATCTTACATGTTGCAGGGTTTGCTTTGTGTTCGCCAGTATTATAAGGATGGAAATGAAAAAGAAAAGTCATTGGCACAGAAAATAGATAGGCTATGGAAAGATGTTGAATTTGATTGGTTTCGTAATGGCCAAAATGTATTGTACTGGCATTGGAGTCCGAATTATGAATGGCAAATGAATTTTCCTGTGCGTGGTTATAATGAATGTTTAATAATGTATGTATTGGCTGCATCATCTCCAACCCATGGCGTTCCTGCTGAAGTATATCATGAAGGCTGGGCGGAAAGTGGCAAAATAAAATCTCCGCATACTGCAATGGGATATCAATTAGAATTAAGATACCAGGGAAATCCTCCCAATGGAGCTCCATTATTCTGGTCACAATATTCATATTTGGGTTTAGATCCCCGTGAATTAAAAGATCGTTATACTGATTATTGGAAAGAGAATACTAATCAAACACTTATTAATTACACATGGTGTGTCAGCAATCCAAAAAAGTATAAAGGCTATGGTGAAAACAATTGGGGCTTGACTGCTAGTTACTCTAATAAATTTTATGCTGCACATGCTCCTGATTCAATAAATGACCTGGGAGTAATAACTCCTACGGCAGCTTTATCATCATTTCCGTATACGCCTAAAGAATCCATGGCTGCTTTGAAACATTGGTATTATGATATGAATGATAAATTATGGGGGCCATATGGTTTTTATGATGCCTTTAGTGAAACAGAGAGCTGGTATCCAGTAAAATATTTAGCTATTGACCAGGGCCCGATCCCGGTAATGATAGAAAATTATCGGAGCGGTCTGTTGTGGAAATTATTTATGAGTTGTCCTGAAATAAAAGAAGGATTAAAAAAATTAGGTTTTGAAAGTCCTGCATTGAATAAATAGATTTTGTAAGCAACCGAGTTTGCAGGATCAGCTATGAAGACAAAAAAGTTCAAATATTATTTTCTAGTCATGATCCTTATACAAGGCAAAATAATTTGTATTGGCCAAAATGGATATGGGCCGCCGGTATTCAAACAGGATTTTGGATTTGGTAATAGCAATACTGCAACGATTGGAGTCCCGATACCATTGGGAAAAACTTTTTTCACATTTGAAAACTCTGTTTGTCCACCGCCTGGAAGCTATACTATTTTAAGAAGCATTTTTCCCGTTCAAAATTGTTTTACCAATACATTGATAGGCCTTAGTCACGATAATAATCCTTCAATAGATTATGGGATGATGATGGTGGTAAATAATAATAGCAGTGCAAACAACAGGTTAGTGTATGTTGATACGGTAAATCAGCCTATGTGTGCAGGTGAAAAATATCGTTTTTCCGCAGCTTTTATCAATTTAGATCTCATAGATGGCTCATTGAATTGTCCCAATTTTCCCGACTACCCGGTATTTGAATTAAGGATCGAAGACGGCGCCGGAAATTTAATAAAAAAAGATACCACTACTCGTCTTGTTTCTTATGCTGCACCACCTTTGATGGGTTATAAATTCAGGGAGGATGGCTTTAATTTTACAATGCCTATCGCTATTAACAAACTCATTCTTAAAATAACTTTACTACATTCTACTTATGAATGCGCTGATGATTTTGCTGTAGATGATATTCAACTCAGACCGCTTGGCCCAGATGCTGTAATTAAATTCGATAATGAACCTTCAACAACCATTGTCAAAAGTGTTTGCTTTCAACATAACACAACAATATCAATGTCGGGTGCTGTTGGCATATACTATACAAATACTGCATTGCAATGGCAAGAGAGTACAAACAATGGTCTTACGTGGATAGATATTCCGGGAGCTACTTCATATATTTATTCAAGAGTCTTTTCAGTTCCTGATACTTTTTTATTCAGGTTGACAGCAGGTGAATCAGTAAATATTAGCAATCCTTACTGCAGGGTAGCATCGAACACCAGGAAGGTTGAAGTAGATGGCCTTCCTACCGGTTATCAAATAACTAACAACTCACCAGTGTGTGCAGGGCATGATCTCAAGTTTAACGCAACGGGGGGAGCATCTTATATATGGACAGGTCCTAATGGTTTTTATGATAACATTCCTTATCCGCATATTTTTTTCTCTTCATTGAATGACAGCGGATGGTATTATGTTGATGTTTTTAGTTTGGGTGGATGCAAGGCTTTGGATAGCACTTATGCAACCGTGATTGGAACCAATGTGTATGCAAAACCAGATACAGTAATATGCAAAGGCAATTCTGTAAAACTTGAAGCAAGTCCGGGGTCAACTTATTTATGGACGCCGGCTGCTAGCTTATCTGCAACAAACATACAACGCCCAATAGCCAAGCCTGGCATTACAACAGTTTATACCGTTGAAGTAACTGATAATGCAGGATGCAGTGATACAGCCAAAGTAGAAGTAAGGATATTAAATAGTGTCGAATTAAAAGCAGGAATTTCGGGAACAGAATACCTATGTCGTTCTATTGACTCTGCCTCATTTAAAGACCTAAGCACCGGGAATATAACAACATGGAACTGGGATTTTAATAATGGACAAACAGCAACAATAAAACAGCCGCCGGTTCAGTATTTTTCAATGTCTGCAAATGATGACACTTATGTAGTTCGATTGGCAATTGCAGATACTTCAGGTTGTACTGATACTGCATATCACTTTGTCAAGGTTTTGGATAATTGTTATATCGCAGTACCTACAGCATTTACTCCTAATGGAGATGGCCTTAATGATTACTTATATCCGCTCAATGCCTATAAAGCAACCAATCTTTCATTTAAAATTTTTAACCGGGCTGGTCAGTTAGTTTTTGAAACGAAAGACTGGACCGTTAAATGGGATGGAACTATAAAGGGCACCAAGCAAGCCACCGGAGTATATGTATGGATGCTGGATTATAATGATGCTACTGGGAAAAAAATATCATTAAAAGGAACAAGTTTATTAATAAGATAAACGCCATTTTTATGAAACAAGCTGTCGGAATATTTTTATTGGCGATATTTTTTGCAACTGGTTGTAAACAAAAACAAACAGTTGCAAAAGTAAATGGTGTTTATAGTGATGGCACTGATAGTATTGCTCCTGCCGGAATTGTGAAAGGCTTAAGCGATGAGCAATTACTTGAAACTGTACAAAAACAAACTTTCCGTTTCTTCTGGCATGGAGCACATCCTGTAAGTGGATTGGCATTGGAAAGAAGTAATACTGTTTTAGCGGAACATTACTGGGACTATATCAATGAAGCATGGGATGAACCAAATTTCAGCAAAACAACTTTTGGACCTGATGCCGGTGCAATAGGTGGAACAGGCTTTGGGATTATGAGTACTGTTGTTGCAGTCCAAAGAGGTTGGATAGGAAGAGATACTGCTGTAAGAAGATTAATTAAGATCGCAGATTTCTTGATCAATGCAGATTGCTATCATGGTATCTATCCGCATTTCATGAACGGCAGAACAGGTAAAACAATTAAGTTCGATCGATTGGATGATGCAGCAGATATTGTAGAAACATCTTATTTGTTAATGGGGTTTTTATGTGCAAGAGAATATTTCAATAAAGAAACTCCAAGAGAAGTTTACTTGCGCAAACGTGTCAATCAAATGTGGGGAGCGGCGAACTGGAACTGGCATACCAATGGACAAAATAAATTGTTTTGGCACTGGAGTCCTAATAATGGATTTGATATGAACTTCCCGGTATGGGGCTACAACGAATGTTTGATAACATATATAATGGCAGCCTCTTCACCCTACAAAGGAATTTCAAAAGAAGTTTATAATGGAACGTGGGCAGGCAGCCAGGGATTTAAAAATGGAAGGGAGTATTATGGATATAAATTGCCATTAGGTAATTATGATGAAGACAAAGGCGGTCCTTTATTTTTTGAACAGTATACTTTCCAGGGTATCGATCCGAATGGATTAAAAGATTCTTTAGGGAATGATTATTTTCTACAAGGAAAAAATCATACACTCATTAACCGTGCTTATTGCATGGAAAACCCTAAAAAATTCAAAGGTTATAGTGACAAGTGCTGGGGACTAACTGCCGGTGACAGTTATAAAGGTTATGTTGCCCACAGTCCGCAAAATGATCGTGGTGTGATACAACCAACCGCGGCGATCTCCTCTCTACCCTATACACCAAAAGAAAGTATAGAAGCTTTACGCTATTTCTATTATGAACTGGGTGATAAGATATGGAGTGATTATGGCTTTGTAGATGGTTTTAGTATTCATCACAACTGGTATGCAAAATCACATTTGGCAATTGACCAGGGACCGATCGTTACTATGATCGAGAACTATCGAACAGGTTTGTTATGGAAATTATTTATGAATATTCCTGATATACAAAATGGGTTAAAAAAATTAGGTTTTCATTCTCCGCTAATAAAAAAATAATGATGCTGTACAAACATAAGAAAACTGCAAAGGTGACAACTATCTTGTTTCTATTGTTTGCAGTTGCAATTAACCTATTTGCACAAAAAACACCAAAAGCAATTTTTATAATTGCAGATGGAATACCTGCAGACGTAATCGAAAGAATTGATCCGCCTTCATTAAAAGCGATCAGCAAACAAGGTGGTTATACAAGAGCTTATGTTGGTGGAGAAAAAGACGGTTATTCACAAACGCCAACAATTTCAGCTGTTGGTTATAATAGTTTGCTTACCGGCACATGGGTGAATAAACACAATGTATGGGATAATGATATTGTAGCACCCAATTATAATTATTGGAATGTTTACCGGTTCTTTAAAACACAATACCCAAAAAAGACAACGGCTGTTTTTTCAACCTGGCTTGATAACCGAACAAAATTGGTTGGTAGTGATTCCGTAAAGGCAGGAAATCTTCAACCCGATTTTTATTTTGATGGAATGGAATTGGATACTATTCGTTATCCCCATGATACAGCTGGTTATTTTTATCATTTAATTGATGAAGCAGTAGCCGATACCACAGCTGCAAATATTAAAAGAGTGGCACCAGACCTTACCTGGGTATATCTTGAATACACTGATGAGATGGGACATCGGCATGGCAATAGTAAACAAATGAATCATGCTGTAATAAAAATAGATAAACAGATAGGAAAAATATGGCAGGCAATTCAATACCGTGAAAAGAATTTTAATGAAGAATGGCAGATATGGATAACTCCGGATCATGGTCGTGAAGAAAATGGATACGGTCATGGAGGACAAAGCCAGCGTGAAAGAACAACATGGATCGTTACAAACGCAAAAGGATTGAATGATCGATTTAAAAAACAGCAGCCCGGAATTGTTGACATCATGCCATCTATCGCTTCTTTTCTGAAGGTTAGTATTCCAAAAGATAAACTGATGGAGGTTGATGGAGTTTCATTGATAGGAAAATTATCTGCAACCGATGCAAAAGCCAGCATAAAAAATAGTTCATTAGAAATAAAGTGGAATGTGATCAATAAAGAAGGGAAAGCAAAAATATGGATGGCCACCACCAATAATTTTAAAACAGGCGGTCATGATGATTATAAATTAGTTGCCGAAGTTCCTGTTGCCGCAGGCAAAGCGATGGTAGACATAAAACAAATTCCATCTAATTTTTATAAGATCGTAATTGAAATGCCTTATAATTTTTTAAATAGATGGATATTGATAAAGCAATAAATATTTTTAAATTATTAAATCTTGCTATATGGAAAACAATAAAGAAAACAGGACGGGCATCAGCCGCCAACAATTTTTGCAATATACTGCTGGTGCAGGTGCAGCAATGTTGCTTTCATCATTAGAAGGTCTTGCATTAGAAACACCGCAAAAAAAATTGCGTGTTGCTTTGATCGGTTGTGGCAGTGTTAGCAATCGTTACATCCCACATCTTCAAACATCTTCCCTGATCCAAATAGTGAGCCTCTGCGATATTAAATATGAACGGGCCGTTAATCAAAACAAACAATACAATGTAAATGCACAAACTTATCCGCATATTGACAAAATGCTTGCAGGAGTTCCATTTGATATGATGGTAACTACTACTGATATGCAGGAGCATGAACATTTAAACAGGCAGGCGTTAATGGCGGGCAAACATGTATGGAGCGAAAAACCTATGGCGAATACTTATGCTGCGGGCAAAGCATTATATGATTTGGCAAAATCAAAAAAGTTAAGAATATGGGGAGCACCTGCTGTAGTTAACAGTCCACAATTTGAATATATGAGCAAAGCCATTCAGGAAGGCAAACTGGGAAAAGTTGCAAGTGCCCACGGACAATATGGTCATACAGGTCCAACATGGTCTTCGTTCTTTTATGAAAAAGGTGGAGGCAGCATGCCTGATCTCGGTGTATATAATATGGCGACATTAACAGGATTATTGGGACCTGCAAAAAGTGTGATGGCAATGCTAAGCATTGTGAAACCTGAACGGACTATCGATGAAAAAGGAAAAATAAAAGTAGAAGCAGAAGACAATGCACATATATTAATGGAACATGATAAAAATGTTTTAAGTCACGTGATGTGTGGTTTTAATTTTTTCGATCCGCACGGACATGAAGCCGGTACGCAATCATTGCATTCTATCCAGATCTATGGTGATTCCGGTAATATGCGATTGATCGGTTATGATTGGGAAACAAATGGTGTTGTTATGGATACATCATGGGATGAGCCGCCAAAATTGGTAAGTACTGATAAAGGCGGATATGAATGGCAGGAAGGCGCCACTAAGATTGGTGAAGCGCTGGTCAAAGGAATTGAGCCTCGCATTAACGCCGAACATGCATTGCATGTATTGGAAATTATTGAAGCCGCAAGAAAATCACAAGCAACTGGAACAAGAATTAAATTAAAGAGTAAATTTCCATGGCCAATGGTTTAGCTTGAGAGAATTAATGCTTCCCCTCCCTGGAGGGGCGAGATTAGTTAACTTACAAGAATAGGAAATTGGGTGGGTTACCAGCAACAGCTTTTCATGGCATCGGTTGTTGTGTCACTCACTTGTACGTTCAGTTTTCATGGCATCAATTTAAAATGAGTCAGCAATTAAAAAATAAAAATCTTGTCATTATCGGTGGTACTACTGGTATAGGATTATCTGCAGCAAAAGTATTTATTGCAGAAGGGGCAAAGGTTGTTGTTGTTGGTAGAAATGCAGATAGTGTTGCGGAAGCAAAAAAAATATTAGGCAAAGATGCAGAAGCTCTTGCCGCTGATGCCACACATCCTGAAACAGCAAACAACGCTATTCTTACATGTATTGAAGAGTTCGGAGGTTTTGATGGTTTGTATCATATAGCTGGTGGCAGTGGCAGAAAATTCGGTGATGGTCCTTTGCACGAATTAACTCTTGAAGGATGGAATAAAACATTGGAATTAAACCTTACTTCATTGATGTTATCTAACCAGGCAGCCATTAAAAAGTTTTTAGAACAAAAAAAAGGAGGAACAATTTTAAACATGGGTTCAGTGCTTGGTTTTTCACCTTCACCAAGGTATTTTTCTACTCATGCTTATGCCGCAACAAAAGCAGCGATCATCGGTTTCAGTAAGTCAATTGCGGCTTATTATGCTAAAGATGATATACGTATCAATGTAATTACTCCTGCATTAGTAGAAACTCCGATGGCACAAAGAGCCGCAAACGATAAAGAAATTTTATCGTTCATTAAAACAAAGCAACCATTGGATGGTGGAAGAATTGGAAAACCGGAAGACACAGATGGAATAGCAGTTTATTTTATGAGTGATCAATCAAAATTTACAACAGGACAAGTAATTGCTGTTGATGGTGGATGGAGTTTAAGTGAAGGACAGGAATAACGCGGAATTAATAATTAAAAATGAAAAATTAATAATTGAGTGATCAGATCACGATAGGAATTGATTTAGGTGGTACACGAATTAAAGGTGTTGTTATTGATGCTGTGGGGAATGTCCTTCATCAGACTTATACGCCTACAAATGACGGAGAAGGAGAAGTATGGAAAGAAGCCATTGCAAAAACTGTTCATGAACTAAGACAAAAAATACCTGGTGAAAAGATTGCGGTGGGCATTTCTGCACCGGGTTTACCAAATAAAGAGAACACCACCATAGCATTTATGCCCGGAAGATTAGAAGGATTAGAAAATTTTGTTTGGGCTGATTACCTAAAATGTTCGGCTTATGTTTTAAATGACGGAGTAGCAGCATTGGTGGCAGAAGCAAAAACAGGTGCTGCAAAAAACAGTGTTAATGCTATAATGATAACCTTAGGCACAGGTGTTGGTGGAGCATTACTCATTAACAAACGACCTTACCAGGGTTCATTTAATAAAGCAGGACATATTGGTCATATGGTGATTGATAGCAATGGCGATGCAGATGTAACGAACATGCCCGGCAGTCTTGAAGAATGTATTGGCAATTGCACCGTTGAAAAAAGAAGCCAAGGAAAGTTTACTTCAACACATGAATTATTAGATGCATATCGGAAGGAGGACGAATTTGCAAAACAAGTATGGCTTGTGTCTGTTAAAAAATTGGCGATCGGCTTAGCATCGGCCAGTAATTTTATTTCACCGGATACAATTGTGGTTGGCGGTGGTATTGCTGAAGCAAATGATGATCTCTTTATACCCCTTAATAAATGGTTTGATGAATTTGAATGGCAACCGGGAGGAATTCGACCGCAAATTGTAAAAGCAGTTCATGGAGATCTGTCCGGCGCAATCGGCGCCGCTTGCTTTGCAATGAACAAGAATAACTCCTAGTGATAAAACTAAATATATTTTAACCTTGAAAATAATTTTGTCATTCATTTCTTTAGCCTTTTAGTTGCTTGCAGCCCATCTCCTTCCTTATCATTAAAAAACAATAAGCAAAAACAAATCATCGCCCTTCAACCTTTTAATAATTATGATTCATTAATGCTAACCGACCTTGCTTTTGATATCAGGGATTTTTATAATAAACAAACTATTATCTTAAAACCGATAAAAATTCCCGAAAGTTTTTTTGATAACAAAATACACCAATGGTCAGCAGATTCGTTAATTATGCTTTTATCAAATCTGCGAAATGATACTATTGCAGAAGTTGTCGGTTTTACCAATGACGCCATTTTCACTATTAAAAAAAAAGACCAGATGTCTTATTATGATGAGAATATTTTTGGAATGGGGCATCAACCTGGTAATGTTTGCGTAGTGTCTGATTGGAAATTCGGTTCTACCTATAGAACTTTAAACTATCTGCGGTTGAGAAAAGTCACCATTCATGAAATAGGTCATAATCTTGGCTTATCTCATTGCGATAATGAAAAGTGTATTATGTCGGAAAAAAATGGTAATACTGTAAATTTAGATAAAAGTGAGAGTGATTATTGTCAGAAATGTAAAAACATTTTATATCATTAATTTGAAAATTTCTTACACACATTTAAATTTTCACCATTATTGAGGTTTACTTAATAATGTTCCCGCTTCTTCATCTATAAGTATAAAACCATTTGTATGTTTTTGCATAATGCTTGCAGGAAAACTTTCTGTAACCGGGTCTTCAATTGTTTTTTTGATCACCTCTGCTTTCTTTGACCCGTTTGCTATTAAGAAAACTTTTTTTGTATTCATCAGGTGTCCAAAACCGATAGTAATTCCTTTCCCAAGCTCAACCGGTCCATCAAAATATTTTTGCCCTACTGATTTCGTTATTTCATCTAAGGCTGCGACATGTGATAATACAGCGAATGAAGTACCCGGTTCATTAAAACCAATATGGCCATTCATACCAATACCAACGATCATAATATCAATACCACCTTTATCGGCGATCACTTTATCCATTTTAGAACATTCACTTTTTAGATCGTCAGCCATTGCGTTAAATAAAAAATATTGTGATGATGACAACTTAATTGGTTCAAATATTTTTTTATGAAAGAAATAATTACAGCTCCCGGTATTGGTTGGCGGTAATCCCACCCATTCATCAAGTCCGAGGAAGGTGAATTTTGAATAATCGATTTGCTCCTCTTTCAGTTTTTGTACGAGCAGTTCACAAGTGAGAGCAGGTGTGCTTCCCGATGCCATACAAAGCACCAGGTTTGGTTTATTTTTTATGGCATTGGCTATAAAATCCGCCATATAACCAGACAATTCCTCATAGTTTTTAAAACTGAGTATTTGCATAAGATCAGTTGAAAAGTTTATCACGAAAAGATATAAAAATCTGCCTGAAATTCAACAAACTATCAAGCTTTTTAATAACTTCAGACTCTGCTAAAATTCCTTCGAAAAATGACAAAAAGATCAAGCCTTGCAGCCGAATATTTATTGAGATGCAGGGAAATATTGGCCAAGATCGGCGAACAGGAAGATCAAATTCAAAAGGCAGCAGGCTGGTTTGCAAAATCAATATTAGCAGGGAGAATGGTTCATGTTTTTGGAAGTGGTCATAGTCGCATTATGGTTGAAGAAATGTGGCCACGTTATGGTTCCTTCCCGGGTTTTAATCCCATCGTTGAATTATCACTTACATACCATAACAATGTAGTTGGCGCAAATGGTCAGCGCCAGGCAATGTATCTTGAAAATGTTTCAGGCTTGGCAGAAAAAATTCTTAGAAATTTTGGGTTGAGTGAAAAAGATACTGCGTTGATCATTTCATCCAGCGGTTGCAATGTTGTTCCAATTGAAATGGCAGAATTGTTTCAAAAGAAAAAAATAAAAGTGGTTGCCTTGATCACACAAAAACATCTTACTGCTTCAACGAGTAAACGAACTGATGGAAAAAAACTTTCTGACTTTGCTGACCTGCTATTAGATACCGGTGCACCCGCCGGTGATTCTATGATCACAGTTGACGGATTAGAAACACCTGTATCACCTGGTTCTACTGTTGGTGGTATTATGATTATCAATAGCATCAAAGCGGAAATAGCGAGATTATTAACGGAAGCAGGCAAACCACCAAAAGTCTTAACGGCAGGATGTGTAGTGGGACAAGAAAAAGCAACGGCATTGTTTGAAGCAGCGTATGATGAACATGCACATCGCCTGGCCGAGTTATATAAAAATGTTGGAAAGGCTGAATAGAATTGTTGCAGCATTCCCGATAGCTATCGGGACGACGCAAGAAAAGTTTAATAGAAATTCAAAAGTTGGTATCATAAAAATAAAACATGTCAAGTATACCGATCAGAACAACAGTAGTAGGCAGTTATCCCTTTCCGGGATGGCTTGAGTTCGGATCACAAAATCTAAACAAATTTGGTGCAGCCGATATTGAAGAGATGATCGAAGATGCAGTGATCGCTGCTGTTCATGACCAGGTAACTGCCGGATTGGATGTAATTACAGACGGCGAACAAACAAGACTCGATTTCAATTTGTCTTTTTATGGATTTATAAAGGGCATTGAAAATAACGAAACCGAAACAAGAAAATTTGGCCCGCCTGCACATGACCAGCGTGGAAAAAATAATATCATCGGAGACCTGGTAGCCCCAAATGGGTTGGGTGCAGTAAAAGAATTCCAGCGTTTAAAAAGATTAGCTCCGGCAGGACCAACATTAAAAGCAAGTGTTCCTGGTCCTTATACGTTGAGCGGAAGACTTCTTCCGAATGATAAATACAAAGATCGTTATGCTATAACTGAAGCATTGCTGCCAATAATACGAAGTGAGCTGGAAGCCTTGGTGGCAGCGGGTTGTACAGAAATAACAGTTGACGAACCGTCGATGAGTTGTTATGCTTATAAAGAAGACACAAAAAGATTTGTAGACATATTCAATCGTACTGTGAAGCCAATTGTTGGCAAATGTAATCTGAGTACGCATTTATGTTTTGGAAACTTTAAAGGAAGACCTGTTGGTTATCGCAGCATCAAGCCAATGTTGCCTGATTTTTTAAATATGACTGTTGATGAGATCCATATTGAAATGGCCAACCGTGAGTTTGCAGAAATAGAGTTATTAAAAACTTTTGCGGAGAAGATGCATGTGGCAGTTGGTATCATTGATGTTAAAAATTATTATATCGAAACAGTTGATGATGTAGTAGAAAGAATAAACAAGTGTCTGAAATATGTGCCTGCAGAAAAATTATCCGTTGCACCTGATTGCGGATTAAGTCAAACTGCAAGATGGGCATCGAGACAAAAGTTGATCAACATGGTGAAGGGCGCAAGGAAAGTAAGAGAAAGTTTATAGTCTATAGTTTTTAGTTTATTGTTATATACAATGCTTATTAAAGCTGTTAAGAAAGATGAAGACCTGATAGCAGAGATGAATTCGCTGTTAAAGGATGAAAACCATTTTTATCTCTGGTGGCTGGGACAAAGTGGTTTTTTATTACAATGGAAAGGAAAAAGAGTGTTGATCGATCCATACCTCTCAGATTCTTTGACAAAAAAATATTCGACGACAGATAAACCGCATACAAGAATGAGTGAACTGGTGGTAAAGCCGGAATTTTTGAAGAATATTTCTGTTGTTACTTCAAGTCACAATCATACAGATCATTTGGATGCAGAAACATTGATGCCAATTTTGAAAAATAATGTGCAAATAAAATTTATCATTCCCGAAGCAACCAGGGCGTTTGTAGCTGAAAGAGTGAAATGCGAAAAAGGTTTTCCGATCGGATTAAATGATAAGAAGTTTGTAACTATTAATGATTTTACATTTCATGGCATACCGGCAAAGCATAATGAAATAGAAAGAGATGAATGGGGAGATTGTAAATACATGGGATACGTAATTGAATTTGGACAATATAAGATATATCATAGCGGAGATACATTATGGTTTGATGAAATGATTGATCTGCTCAAACCTTTTTCTGTTGATGTGGCAATGCTACCTATTAATGGAAATAAACCCGAAAGAAAAGTAGCAGGCAATCTCGATTGTAAAGAGGCAGCTGAATTAGGAAAAGCAATCAATGCAAAATATGTAATTCCCTGTCACTATGATATGTTCACGTTTAATACGACTGATGTAAATGATTTTGTGAAAGAGGCAGAGAAAATTGATCAGCCCTATAAAGTTTTGAAAGGAGGCCAAAGATTTACTTTTTGACATAACGATTGCTATGAATAATTTTTTTTCATCATCACCCCTCTGGCATACAGCTGGTCTTACATTAATACGATGTATACTGGGAGCATTTCTCATTTATCATGGCTGGGAAATTTTTTCCGAATCAAAGATCAACGGGTATCTAGAATGGGACGTATTTAAAGGCTCAAATGGAAAGTTATTGGTGATGGCAGGGAAAGCCGCTGAACTCCTTGCAGGAATATTTTTTGTGTTGGGATTTTTAACAAGAGTGGCCTCGCTTTTTGTTATCGGTACCATGATCTATATAACATTTTTTTTAGGACATGGTAAAATATGGTATGAAGACCAATATCCATTTTTATTTATTCTTCTTGCATTGGTTTTCTTTTTTACCGGTGCCGGCAGAATAAGTGTTGATAATTTATTAGTTAAAAATATAAATAAACATGCCGGGTATTACACAGGTAAACACTAATGGAACAAATGCCAACAGTTATGATGCGATCGTAATTGGCAGTGGCATTAGTGGTGGCTGGGCCGCAAAAGAGCTTTGTGAAAAAGGCTTAAAGACATTGGTGCTTGAACGAGGAAGAAATGTCGAACATATAAAAGATTACCCAACTGCTAATCTCTCCAGATGGGAATTGCCCCATCGTGGTGACATCACACTAGAAACAAGAAAAAATGATCCGCTTATAAGCAAATCCTCAGGTTACGATGAATCTACACAACATTTTTTTGTAAAAGATGCGGACCATCCTTATATACAAGAAAAACCTTTTGACTGGATACGTGGTTACCAGGTCGGTGGTAAATCACTTACGTGGGGTCGGGCTTGTGCAAGATGGAGCGAATTTGATTTTACAGCCCCGAAACGTTACGGTTATGGTGAATCATTTCCCATAGGCTATGATGATATTAAAGACTGGTATAGTCATGTAGAAAAATTTATTGGTGTTTGTGGCAACAGAGAAGGAATCCCTTCAATGCCCGATGGAGAATTTTTAACTGCATATGAGTTAAATGTTGTCGAACAACATTTGCAAAAAATGATCAAAGAAAAATTCAATCGTCACTATGTTTCCGGGCGATGGGCACACATCACCGATCCGCAACCGATCCATATTGAACAGAACCGAACACAATGCATGAATAGAAATGCATGTATGCGTGGTTGTCCGCTTGGTGGCTATTTCAGTTCGGTGAGCAGTACATTACCATGGGCGAAGAAAACCGGGAACTTAACAATACGTCCGCACTCTGTGGTTCATTCAATTATTTACGATGAACAAAAACAAAAAGCAGTTGGTGTAAGAGTGATCGATGCGAATACAAAAGAAGCGACTGAGTTTTTTGCCCGGATAATTTTTGTCAATGCATCTGCACTAAACAGCAATTTAATTTTATTGAATTCCACATCCAATCGTTTCCCTAATGGATTGGGAAATGATAACGGCGTGTTAGGGAAATACATTTGTTTTCATAATTACCGTGCCGGTATGTGGGGCTATGTAGATGGATATGAAGATAAATATTACAAAGGGTCGAAACCTGTTGAATGTATCGTCGCAAACTTCCGTAACGTAGAAAAAAGAGATACAGATTTTTTTGGGGGCTATGTAATTTATTCAGGCGCCAGCAGGGAACAGTTTAATCCGGCAATTGAACCTGAAATAGGTGCTGCCTATAAAGATGCAATGAGTGAACCGGGCAAATGGACTGTGTACATGTATATGCAGGGGGAAACGATTGCAAAAGCAACTAATCATGTTCGATTAAGCACAGATAAAAAAGATCAATGGGGAATTCCGTTATTGATCACTTCAGTTGGTTATGATGACAATGATGATAAAATGGTAAAGGACTTTTTAGAACAGGGCAAAGCCATGCTCGAAGCAGGAGGCGTTAAAGTAATGGACAGTTACGATAATCACCAGGCCCCGGGATTAGACATTCATGAAATGGGTGGTGTTCGAATGGGCAATGATCCAAAAACTTCAATGCTGAATGAATTCAATCAACTTCATCATTGCAAAAATGTTTTTGTGACTGATGGAGCATGTATGACGAGTACCGGCAGTCAAAGCCCATCTATTTTGTATATGGCATTTACGGCAAGAGCGGTTAACCATGCAGTCGAGGAAATGAAAAAAGGAAACTTGTAGAACTACGATTTATATGATTAAACAGATTATTAATAAATTATTTTGTTTGCCAGCTATAGTACAACCATCAACGTCCCTTGCGACGCTCCGTTCATCGTTCTCTTCATCATTGAGCAATTACGTCGCAGTTTATCCAGAGCGAAGCGAAGGATCGCACACTTGTACGTCCAAAACGTTATTCAGCAAATCATACAAGTGTTTTTTATTTTTCACTTTTTACTTTTCACTTTTCACTTTAAATACTTCCGCACAACAAAAAACCTATTGCAATCCGATCAATATAGATTACGGCTACACTCCAATTCCAAATTTCTCTGAATGGGGAAGACATCGTGCCACTGCAGATCCTGTGATCGTATTATATAAAAACGATTATTATTTATTCAGCACTAATCAATGGGGTTATTGGTGGAGCAGTGATATGCTCAACTGGAATTTTGTTTCAAAAAAATTTTTGAGACCATGGAATACTGGTACGTATGATGAACTCTGTGCTCCGGCAGTTGGTATTGTTGGTGACACCATGCTTGTTTTTGGTTCTACCTACACTAGTAAGTTCACTTTATGGATGAGCACCAATCCCAAAGCCAATGAATGGAAACCATTAGTGGATTCATTTGAAATCGGTGGTTGGGACCCATCTTTTTTTACCGATGATGATGGTCGTTTATATATGTATAATGGCAGTAGTAATAAATTCCCGATGTATGGAATAGAATTGAATCGTAAGACATTTCAACCAATTGGAACAAGAAAAGAAATGTATTTATTAGAGCCCTGGCGTTTCGGATGGCAACGATTTGGTGAACACATGGACAATACTTTTCTTGATCCTTTTATTGAAGGATCCCACATGACGAAATATAAAGGCAAATATTATTTACAGTATGGCGCACCGGGAACAGAATTCAGCGGCTATGCCGATGGTTTGTTAATGGGTACTGAACCACTTGGATATTTTGAAGCAATGCCAGATCCGTTAAGTATTAAACTAGGTGGCTTTGTTCGTGGTGCAGGGCATGGCGCCACTTTCCAGGATAGATATAAAAACTACTGGCATGTGTCAACTACCGTGATCTCTGTAAAAAATACATTTGAACGAAGACTTGGAATTTGGCCAACAGGTTTTGATAAGGATGATAGAATGTTTTGCAACACTACATTCGGCGACTACCCTCATTATTTACCCGATGCTATTCCTACTGGAGCAGATTATGGTAAAGACGGCAAATCAAAATATTTTACAGGATGGATGTTACTCAATTATAATAAACCCGTACAAGTATCTTCTACCCTGGGAGGATATCATGCCAATAATGCAGTAGATGAACTGATAAAAACTTATTGGAGTGCAACAACAGGTGATAAAGGTGAATGGATACAAACAGATCTTGGTAATGTTTCTACGGTAAATGCAATACAAATCAATTATGCAGACCAGGATGTGTCATTCCCAAAAGAAATGGATACGATCTTCTTAGGAAAAACATTGGGCCTTTATCATCAATACAAACTTTATTATTCGGTTGATGGAAAAAAATGGAATGTATTGGTTGATAAAAGCAATAATCAAAAAGATGTGCCACATGATTATATAGAACTGCCCCAACCAGTACAGGCAAGATTTATAAAACTGGAAAATATTCACATGCCTACTGGCAAATTTGCCATAAGTGGTTTACGAGTATTTGGAAACGGCAATGGTTCAAAACCAGATGCCGTACAAGGATTTATTGTGCTCCGAACTGAAAAAGACAAACGCAGCGCTTTTATAAAATGGAAACCAGTAGACAATGCTTTCGCTTATAACATTTATTACGGCACAGATCCTGGTAAACTTTATACAAGCATTATGATTCATGCGAACAATGAATACTGGATGAAGGCAATGGATTCCCAAAAAACATATTATTACAGTATCGAAGCCATTAACGAAAATGGTGTTTCTGAACGATCAAAAATCATCGAAGTAAAATGAAACATTATTTATACCTGTTGCTTTTCTTTTTGGCAGCATGCAACGAGATTCGCAAAGAAGAAACCAGCATACCCGAAGCACCACCACCTCCGCCTTTCTGGAATGATATTCAGACTTTCAAAAAACAAGACTCTGTTTCATTCCCTCCAAGGAATGCCATTCTTCTCATTGGCAGTTCTTCTTTTACTAAATGGACTGACGTGCATGATTATTTTCCAGGTTACACTATCGTCAATCGGGGTTTTGGTGGCTCTACTTTGTTAGATGAAATACGCTATGTAAACGATATTGTTTTTCCTTATCAACCAAAGCAAATAATTATTTATTGCGGAGAAAATGACTTGGCATCATCTGATACAGTTACTGCAGTAATGGTTGTTGACCGGTTCAAACAATTGTTCCAAATGATACGGGGCAAAACAGAAGCATCTATCTCTTATATTTCAATGAAGCCAAGTCCGAGTCGCCGGCATCTGTTTTCAAAAATGCGTGAAGGAAATCAACTGATCAAAGATTTTCTTACAACACAAAAAAATACCGCCTTCATTGATGTTCATCAGAAGATGCTGGACATAACCGGCGAACCTCTTCCTGAAATATTCTTAGATGACAGCCTGCACATGAACGCCAAAGGCTATGCGATTTGGAAAAAAGAGATTGAATCTTACCTGGTAAAATGATGTTGATGAAAATAGGCTTGCCCATATTGTTTTTTTTCGCCCTGTTTTTCACACAGTTTCTTTTTGCGCAGAATATTGTTCGTTTAAAATCACCTGATGGACGCATTGATTTCACTCTTAAGGCAAATGAAGATGTTCCTGTTTATTCAATAGCTTTTAAAAAAAAACTCCTAATAGAAAATTCATCTCTTAATCTTGACATTGAAGGAATAGGAATGCTAAAACAAGTATTTATCAGCGCTCCACTAGTGAATAAAGAAGTAAATGAAAGCTATAAATTAATAGTTGGCAAAGCAAGCATAGTAAAAAATCATTACCGGCAGGCAATAATTTCACTACAAGATAAACTGAATAAAGATTACAAATTAAATATTGAAGTAAGAGTTTTTAATGATGGTGTTGCTTTTAGGTATTCATTTCCAAAACAAAATGATCGTTCTACTTTTACCTTACTTAATGAAAAAACGCAGTTTCGTTTTACAGTAGATCCTGTTGTAAAACTGTTGTTGCTTCCCAATTTTATCACATCACATGAAGGATTGTATACCACAGCTCCACTAAGTAAGATCAAAGAAGATACTTTGATTGATATGCCGGCGCTATTTCAGTTTCCCAACAAAACATATATAGCAATAACCGAAGCTGCATTGCTTGACTATGCGGGAATGTATTTAATTAAAAAAAATGGTGTCCTGCAAAGCCAACTTTCACCTTTACCTGGCCAGGAAAAAATTAAAGTAAAAGCAAATCTTCCACATTATAGCCCATGGCGTGTGTTATTGATCAGTGATCGATTGGGGGCTTTGATAGAATCAAATATTATTACCAGTGTAAATGCCCCATCATCTATTAAAGATATAAGTTGGATAAAACCAGGCACCAGTACATTCCCATGGTGGAACGGAACAGTGATCCCGGATACAGTTAAAGGTGGAAATAATTTTGAAACGAATAAATACTATATAGATTTTTGCGCTGCCAATAATATCAAGTATCATACTGTTGTAGAATATGGCGGACATGAATGGTACACTAATGATGGAGAAGGTTACCAACCAGGAAGGAATTTTGACATAACAAAACCAGTCGAAGGTTTAGATATGAAAGAGATCTGTGATTATGGAAAAAAGAAAGGCGTTGGTATTCGTGTATGGACTCATTGGAAAGCGCTGTATCCAAAATTAGATGAAGCATTTGCATTATTTGAACAATGGGGGCTTAGTGGAATGATGGTTGATTTTATGGACAGAGATGACCAGGAGATGGTGAATATTCAAACAGAAATTTTACAAAAAGCGGCAAAGCATCATTTGCACATACAATTTCATGGAGCATATAAGCCAACGGGTCTCCATCGCACTTATCCAAATGAATTTACCCGGGAGGGAGCCATGAATTATGAATATGATAAATGGGACAAAATAATAACTCCCGATGCTGATCTGAATATTGTCTTTACAAGAATGTTAGCTGGTGCCACTGATTATCACCAGGGTGGTTTCAATGCATTGCCAATAAATAAATTTATAGTGCAAGATATCCGGCCTTATGTTATGGGAACCCGCTGTCATATGCTGGCGATGTATGTTATTCTTGAAAATTATCTACCGATGGTCTGTGATTATCCTGATGCATATATTGGTCAACCGGGGTTTGAAGTAATAAAAAAAATACCGGGTTCATGGGATGAAACTCATGTTGTGGTAGCGGAACTTGATAAATATGTTTCAATTGCCCGTCGTAAAAATGATAGTTGGTATCTCGGCACGATCACCAACAATGATGCAAGAGAAATAAATATAAATTTGAACTTTTTACCTGCAGGTAAATATGATGCAGAAATTTATAGCGATGCTGCAGATGCAAATGAAAATGCCAATCATTTAACAA
>JBIOVR010000480.1:0-2580 GCA_044867875.1 Chitinophagaceae bacterium | reverse complement strand
AATTTTTCCTTCATCAACCAGCATACCTATACAAGCGGCTGTCATGGCTTTGGTAGTAGAAGCACAAAAAGAAATTGTAGAAGTAGTAAACGGTTGTGGTTTATCAATGTTTGTAACCCCATATCCTTTTTTAAAGATCACTTTTCCATCTTTAACTACCGCAACCGAACGACCTGTTGTTTTCCATAAAGGCATGGAAGACTGAATGTATTTATCAAACAGTTCGATCTTGTTCTGAATTTCTTTATTACCGGTTTGTGAAAATGTTTTTACCCAAACAAATAATACCAAGAAAGAAATGAAAAGATTTCTCATGCAGCTGAGTTTATTTCAAGATAACAATAAATGACAATAAAAATCCCGCTTCTTTCGAAGCGGGATAACTTTTAAAGGATCGCAAATGGATGATCAAACCAATCATCATCATTCCCATTCCCCCGATTCATCCACTTTTTTAATTTTTCAACTGTTTGTTTCAAACGAGTGACTAAACTTCTCATAGCTTATCATTTGAATGGTTAAAAAATCTTTTTAAAAAAAGTCCCACCGACAAACAAATGAAGATGGGACCATTATTTTTTTAAATGCTCTCTTAGTAGCCCATGCCACCCATATCAGGTGCGCCATGTGAATGAGGAGCTTCTTCTTTCTTTGGTTTGTCAGCAATTACACACTCAGTGGTGAGTAACATACCGGCAATTGAAGCTGCGTTTTCCAAAGCAACACGGGTAACTTTAGTTGGATCAATAACACCAGCAGCAATTAATTTTTCATACTGCTCAGTTCTTGCATTGAAACCAAAATCACCTTTTCCTTCTTTTACTTTCTGAACAACGATAGAACCTTCAATACCTGCGTTCTCTACAATTTGACGAAGTGGCTCTTCCAACGCTCTTTTTACAATAGCGATACCAGTGCCTTCGTCTTCATTGCTTCCTTTCATTTTGTCAATTGCTTCGATAGCACGGATGAAAGCTACACCACCACCTGGAACGATACCTTCTTCAATTGCAGCTCTTGTCGCATGCAATGCATCGTCAACACGATCCTTCTTTTCTTTCATTTCCATTTCAGTAGCAGCACCAACTTGCAATACAGCAACACCACCGCTAAGTTTAGCAAGACGTTCCTGTAATTTTTCTTTATCATAATCAGAAGTGGTTACTTCGATCTGGGCTTTGATCTGGTTTATACGTGCAACGATGTCAGCTTTCTTTCCTTTTCCGTCAACGATCGTTGTATTATCCTTATCAATTACTACTCTGTCTGCCTTACCGAGGTAAGAAAGATCAGCATTCTCTAATTTATAACCTTGCTCTTCGCTGATCACAAGACCTGCAGTAAGGATAGCGATATCCTGCAACATTTCTTTTCTGCGATCGCCAAAGCCAGGAGCTTTAACAGCAGCTACTTTCAAAGTACCGCGAAGTTTGTTAACAACCAATGTTGCCAATGCTTCACCTTCGAGATCTTCAGAGATGATCAATAGAGGAGCACCTTGTTGAGCTACTTTCTCCAGGATATGAAGAATGTCCTTCATGCTGCTCACCTTTTTATCATAGATCATGATATAAGGATTCTCCAGTTCAGCTTCCATTTTTTCGCTGTTTGTAACGAAATATGGAGAGATATAACCGCGATCGAATTGCATACCTTCTACTACTTCAACAGTAGTTTCGATACCACGAGCTTCTTCAACAGTAATAACACCGTCTTTAGTAACCTTGGTCATAGCTTCAGCTATCAATTTTCCAATTGCTGCATCATTGTTTGCAGAAATAGAAGCTACCTGCTCGATCTTCTTGCTGTCATTACCTACTTTTTGAGATTGTGCGGCAAGGCTTTCAACAACGGCTCTAACAGCTTTGTCAATACCACGCTTCAGATCCATTGGATTAGCGCCGGCAGCTACGTTCTTCAATCCTTCTGTGATGATGGATTGTGCAAGAACTGTGGCAGTAGTAGTACCATCACCTGCTACATCAGAAGTTTTGCTTGCTACTTCTTTTACCATTTGTGCACCCATATTCTCAATCGGGTCTTCCAGTTCAATTTCTTTTGCAACGGAAACACCGTCTTTAGTTACACCCGGCGCACCGAATTTTTTTTCAATAACTACATTACGTCCTTTAGGGCCCAGTGTTACTTTCACGGCATTCGCCAGGATGTCAACACCCCTTTTCATTCTATTGCGGGCCTCAATATCGAAGAATAATTGTTTTGCCATTTTATAAAGTTTTTAGTTTCTAAGTTTTTTATTTTTGGTTACAAGCTAAAGGAACTCCGATCAAACATTGTTGCGACGCTCCGTTCAACTTCCACCTATCTATTAAGCTTTTTTCTAAACTCCCCTTTAGGGGTTGGGGGTTTATTAAACTATAGCGAGTATATCGCTTTCTCTCATGATCAGCAGATCATCGCTGTCAATCTGAATTTCTGTACCAGCATATTTACCATAAAGAACCGTGTCGCCAGCTTTTACTGACATTGGTTCATCTTTTTTGCCAGGACCAGCAGCAATAACAACACCACGTTGTGGTTTTTCTTTTGCAGTGTCCGGAATGATGATGCCACCGGCAG
>JBIOVR010000479.1:0-5456 GCA_044867875.1 Chitinophagaceae bacterium | reverse complement strand
CCAAAGCTCTACAGTGGTTTAAATAAATATCCCTTTTTTGAAAAATATTGAAGTACCCTGGGCAGGGCATATTCCAGTCTTGAAAAGGCTTTTTCACTATCATGAAAAACTATGATCGATCCCGGAACTGATGCAAACAAAACATTAGCCAGGCATTGTTGCGGTGAACATGCAGTATCAAAATCTCCGCTTAAAACATCCCACATTATTATTGTTGGCTCTTTTCCCTTCATTACCTGTTTCAGGTTCTTCGCCTGGAAGCTTGTGATCCTTCCATAACATGGTCGAAATAAAGAACTATCGATCACCTTTGAGGCCTCCGAAATGTCATTAAGATATATTTCATTCTCGGTTTTCCACCCGTTTAAATGATTGTAAGTATGGTTACCCACTGTGTGGCCTTCATCTTGTATTTGTTTATATACACCAGGAAAAGAAACAACGTTTTTCCCGATACAGAAAAAAGTAGCAACGGCATTATAGCGTTTCAATTGCTGCAAAACAAAAGGAGTTATTTCCGGATGAGGACCGTCATCAAATGTTAGGTAAAGTGTTTTCTCTTTTGTGTTGATGCTCCATAAATAAGAAGAGTATATCTTTTTGAGCAGCAAAGGAGTTTTCACTAAATAATATTTCTCCCACCGTTTCTCTTTTGCCAACAATTCCTTTTTCTCATTATCTGCCGGTAAATTATTCATCTGCACACTTAAAATAATTCGTTTATCGTATTAATCCGTCGAGCTGGTCGTGAAGATACTTCAACAAACCGGTGAATATTCGAAGTAAAACAATTGCCAAAGTAATTTCTTTCCTAATTAATCGTTTGAGACTTTTGTAGGTCTTAATGCCAACTAAAATTCAATCTCTATGAAACTAAAAAAAATCTTTGCTCTTTTGTCTCTTCCTTCTCTTTTTTTCTTTACTGCTTGTCAAAAAGAAGATACTGAACCGGATCCTGAATTTGAAACAACATTCAAATTAACCGAAAACCAGGCAGTATCTGAAGCTATAAATGATGATGCCAATGTAGTTTTTTTTGAAGCCGCTGCCAATGCACACCTTATGGCTGGTCGTTTAACCGAAGTACTTCAAACAACAAATACACTTAGCTGTGCTACTGTAAATATCACCCCGCAAAATTCATTTCCAAAAACAATTGTGATCGATTTTGGAAATGGTTGTACAAGCATTGATGGCGTTAGCAGGGCAGGTAAGATCAATATCGTTCTTTCTGACTCTGTTCATCATCCCGGAGCAACTGCAGTAATGACTTTTACTAACTACAGCACTGTTGGTTATAAAGTGGAAGGAACTATTACATGGACAAATACCAGTACACAAAACGGTGTAAGCTGGACAAGGCAAATTACTAACGGACGAGTGATAGAACCTTTAAGTGGCTATTACTGGACACATGAAGGAACAAAGAATGTTTCACAAACAGCAGGAGCCAATACTCCATTAAATCTTTTAGATGATGTATATTCTGTTACAGGCAGTCATACTGTAACAAACCCTGCAGGTAAAACAAGAACTGTTACAATATTAGAAGCACTTGAAAAGAAAACAACTTGTCATAATGTATCAAAAGGTAAAATGAAAATACAGGCACAAACACATTTTGCCGTCCTTGATTATGGTGATGGCACTTGTGATAATGTTGCTGTTATAACTATAGATGGCGTTTTACCAATAACTATAACGATCCCATAAATTATTTTAGCCTATGAATAAAAGGACCGTCTTCGGACGGTTTTTTTATTACTGCCCATTGAAGAATGCCGAAACTTATCTTTGCCGTCTATGAATAAAAGAGTAAGGGTACGATTTGCTCCTTCACCTACCGGAGGTTTACATCTTGGCGGTATGAGAACTGTTTTATACAATTATCTTTTTGCAAAAAAATATAACGGCGATTTTGTTTTAAGAATTGAGGACACCGATCAAAGCCGTTATGTGGCCGGCGCTGAGGAATATATTTTCAATTGTTTAAAATGGGCTGGGCTTGAACCAACCGAAAGTTCAGTACATGGCGGAAATTATGGGCCTTATCGTCAAAGTGAAAGAAAAGAGCTGTATAGAAAATATGCAGAACAATTGGTAAAAGATGGGCATGCATATTATGCTTTCGATACTCCTGAGGATCTGGAAAAAATGCGCCATGACCCGATAGCTATCGGGGTTAAAACCGAACAAGTCCATACGCAGCAATATGATGGAAGTGTGAGAATGAAAATGAGAAACTCGGTTTCGCTACCTGCTGACGAAACAAAAAAATTACTTGATGAAGGTGCCAGGCATGTAATAAGAATTAGAATGCCGGAACATGAAAAGGTTTCTTTTACTGATATCATCCGTGGTGAAGTAAGTTTTGATACCTCTACTATTGACGATAAGGTTTTACTGAAAGCTGATGGAATGCCAACTTATCATTTGGCAGTTGTCGTTGATGATCATCTCATGAAGATCTCTCATGCATTTCGTGGAGAAGAATGGCTTCCCAGTGCGCCGGTACATATTTTATTATGGAAATATTTATTTGGATTAAATGAAATGCCACAATGGGCACATCTTCCATTAATTCTTGGACCAAATGGAAAACTCAGCAAACGTGATGGCGCAAAATATGGCTTCCCTGTTTTTGCTATGAACTGGACCGATCCAAAAACAAATGAGTTGACAGAAGGGTTTAAAGAAAAAGGATTTTTACCTGAAGCATTTATCAATTTGCTCGCATTACTTGGCTGGAATGATGGAACGGAACAGGAGATTTTTACCAAAGCAGAATTGATCGAAAAATTTTCTATTGAGAGGGTGCATAGCGGTGGTGCTAAATTTGATTATGAAAAAGCAAAATGGTTCAATCATGAATGGATAAAGAAGTCCTCAGTCGACAGTCTACAGTCGACAGTTATGAGTCTCTTGCTTGAAAAAGGAATCACCGCAATTGATGATTCTATTTTAAGTAAAGTAATAGGATTGGTTAAAGATCGCTGCACTTTACTCACAGATTTTTATGATCAATCTTATTTCTTTTTTAAATCGCCGGAAAAATGGAATGTGGATGCGGTAAGACCAAAATGGAATGAAGCCAAACAATTATTCTTTGCTGAAGTGATCAGTAAATATGAATTGAATAATGACTGGAAAGCAATTTCGCTTGAAAGTAGCTTCAAAGAAATAGCGGCTACTAATCAAATAAAACCAGGTGAAGTGCTGTCGCCACTACGTATTATGCTCGTCGGTGGAAAGTTCGGACCCGGCGTATTTGATATAGCGGAAATAATTGGTAAAGAAGAAACTATCAACCGTATCAAAAAAGCCCTTACAGCTTTTGCTTAACCTTGTTTTTGTATCAAATCCATCACTTGAACAAAATCTGTTGCGCCCAGTTGTTCTATCATCAACCTCTCATTACTGTCCAATTGAAACAAGCCTGTTGTATTTAGTTTTACCTGCTCGGCAGTTCTTATACCTGCAATGATGGTTGATACTTCCGGGTAACTGAGAATATAACTCAACGCTAGCTGCGTTTTGCTACAATTATACTTTTTACATAACTCCCAAACTGGATTCAATGCATTATTTGAAGAATCAATAACTTCTTTTGTTAACCTGTTTTTGCGATGATCATTTGCAGAAAAATTCATTCCATTATCAAACTTGCCCGTAAGCAATCCGAATTGCAAAGCCATTCTAACGATCACTCCATATCCATCCTCTGCTGATCTCTTCAATAATGGTAAAGTTTTCTGATTAAGTAAGTTTAATACTAACTGAAATCCATTCCCGATCTTACTTTGTATAAAAAAATCTGCTTCTGGTAATGGATCAAATGTGTTTAATGAAATTCCCCAGTATTTTATTTTTCCCTGTTGCTCCAGTTGTTGCATTGCAGCGATACACTCACCCTTTTGCAAATGCTCTATTCTTGCGGAATGCAGTTGATAATAATCTATCGCTTCTCTCTTTAACTTCTTCAAGGAGGATTCACAAGCTCCGAAAATGTATTCTTTGGAGTAATCAACAGTAAACTTATCATTTCTTGAAACATTGCCCACTTTTGTCGCAATAATGACATCCTTATTACCAATGGTTTTACCTAACAGCTCTTCAGAATGACCTAATCCGTAAATATCCGCTGTATCGAAAAAATTAATACCTGCGTCTAATGCAGTATGAATTGCTTTTATAGAAACATTATCGTCTGTATCACCCCAACCGATTGCCGTGCCACCGATCATTGCTCCGCCGCCAATAGCCCAGGCACCAAAACCAATTTCACTAACGACCATATCTGTGTTTCCAAATTTTCTGTATAACATACTGTAATTTATTAAATACCCTGAAAATAATTATCTTGAAACTTATGGCTTCAACCAGGTCAGCAAGGAATTTTCTCTTTATGCTGGCTATTATTAAACTAATAGCTCCTTTTTTCCTGCAAAATAGTTTTTACCAGCCGCATCGTGACGAATACTTATACCTCGCCGAAGCACATCATATGGATTGGGGCTACATGGAAATACCCCCAATGCTAAGTGTATTTGCATGGATCACAAATTTTTTTGGTGCCGGCATGTTTTGGATAAGAATATGGCCCGCACTATTTGGTGCTTTAACGTTCTTGCTAGTTGGCAAAATCATTCTTTCTTTAGGTGGAAGAATATTTGCGTTATTTCTTGGCTGGCTTCCCTTTATGATTGATGGCTATATGCGTTTGTTCTTTTTATTCATGCCAGGCTTTCTTGATGTATTCTTCTGGACATTGATGGCATTCTCCGTTATTCGCTTTATTCAAACTCAGCAAAACAAATGGCTTTATGTTTTTGGAGTTGCTATAGGTCTTGGTATGATGAGTAAATATTCAGTTGCATTTTACACTTTAAGTATCCTTGCAGGGATTTTGTTTACACGTCAACGGAAAATATTTCTCAATAAACATTTTTATTTTGCATGTTTGATTGGCTTACTGATATTCCTTCCAAATATTTGGTGGCAGTATGATCACCGTTTTCCTGTCGTCAATCATATGAACGAACTACAGGAAGAACAGTTAAAGTATAATAGCGCCTTAGGTTTTATTATCAGTCAATTTATGATGAACCTGCCTTGTGTTTTTATCTGGATCGCCGGATTGATATTTGTGATCTTTAAAGAACAAGGAAAACAGTTTCGTTTTATCGCATGGACTTATTTATTTGTAATTACACTACTGATCGTTTTAAGAGGTAAAGACTATTATGCGTTGGGGGCTTATCCCGTTTTATTTGCTTTTGGCGCTTATCAATTGGAAAAAGCTACTGAGATCCGACTACGATGGACAAGATTTGCAATGGTCATTCTGCCACTGGCATTAGGAGTATTTGCGATGCCATTGATCATGCCACTGGCAAAACCTGGAGTACTGGCAAATTATTATGAAAAAACAGGCTTAAGTAAAACAGGAAGTTTTA
>JBIOVR010000478.1:0-5084 GCA_044867875.1 Chitinophagaceae bacterium | reverse complement strand
TTGTTCCCGCTATAACAGGGTGAATACAAAGTTGGTATTCATCAATCAAATTAAGTTTCATTAACTGTATAATTAAACTCCGACTGCCAACTAAAATGTCTTTACTCCCGCCATTGCCGGATTGCTTGAGTTCTAAAACAGTTTTTTTTAAATCACGATTTGCTATGGTTGCACTTTTCCATTCAACATTGTTTAGGATATGGGAAAAAACAATTTTGGGAATTTTGTCTATAGCAATAGCAAAATCATTCATTGATTTTTTATCTGAAGGATTTTCTAACACAGTTCGCCAATATTCCATGAGTTGATATGTTATCCTTCCATATAGAATGGTGTCTGCGTTACTTAACAGGTCAGTGTAATGTTGATGTAATTCATCGTCGGGAATTCCTGCTGTATGGTCGCAAGATCCGTCAAGTGTCATATTGATTGCTGCAATTAGTTTCCTCATACTATTTTGTTTTGATTAATCGTCAAAATTCTTTCAGATGGCTGAAGTTTCCTATGTCGTCCGTTACAATAACCGCCAACCGCTTTGCGAAAATTTGTACAGAAAGTTAATTCATTTTGCCTGCAACAGTTTTTTCAGCTAGCTGAGACATGAATTTTATATGTAATAGAAAATGGGTGATCGTTAAATGATAACGATATTTTATTAAACCCGTGATAGCCTAAGTATATTCAACAAGGTTCAGCTTCTCTTTTAGTAATTGGTACCTGGGGTCGTAAACCGCTTCTTTGAACATAGGGTGATCAATAAGAATAGCTACGACTCCCATCTTTTTTTCAACACATTGAAATAAATAATAAAAAGCTTTGTCTTTGTTGCTTAATGACCACCAGATCATGGCAAGGTCTATATCTAATACTGTTCCCGGCTCTTCAACTTGCCGTTGCTCGATCTTACGAATACATTCCAATGCTTTTTCAGGTTCACCTGATTGTGCATATGCGTATCCTAATGGTGCAAGTCCTTTTAATGGATGCTTTATTAACCGATGAACTTCTTCAAATATTTCTGTTGCCTTCTTCCAATCTCCTTTCATGCCGGTACACCAGCCTTTTGCCTCCAATGCTACCCGCATACCAGGATAGAGGTCTAATAATCGTTCAACTTGTTTCAAAGCATCATCTGTTCTTCCTGCATTGAGGTAAGCATCTGCAAGGTACTGGTTAACGATGGGTGATATCGGATCTACCTGCAATGCTTTTTCCATTATATCAACTGCTTCATTCTTTCGCCTTGTGCTCAAATAATATAAAGAAAGTAACTGGTGAGCCTCTGTTGTAGCAGGATGCAGTTCAACAGCTTTTATTAATGATTCGTAGGCTTGCTTCCATTTCCAATCGTACAGCAAATAAGCCGCACCTTTAGCCGAATATCCAGCTGACAGTGAACTATCCAGTTGTAATGCTTTGTCGCTGTACCGATGTACAATTTCAAAAGCTTCCTTAGGTTGCATTTGACCTGTTGCTCCAAGAAAAGCATAAGATGCTGCAGCCATTGCATAAGCATGAGCATAACCCGGTTCAAGTGCGATTGCTTTTTCAAAAAACTCTATCGCTTTTTTAGTATTCTTGGGAGTGATCTTATTATGAAAATGCAAACCTTTTAAAAATAGTGTATAGGCCTCAATGTTTTGAGTAGGTGTTTTTACAAGTTTTTCTTCATGCTTTTTAGCAGTCAAATTTTCCCGACACTTATTAGCAATGATATTGCTGATCTCGTCCTGCACTTCAAATATATCAGTAAGGTCCCGGTCATAATTTTCACTCCAGATATGATATCCGTCAACTGCATTTATCAACTGCGCTGAAATGCGTACACGGCTTCCGGCTCTGCGTACACTTCCTTCCAGAATTCTATCTACGTTGAGTTGTATCCCAATTTCACGTATATCAGAATTTTTTCCTTTAAAAGCAAAGGCCGAAGTTCTTGAAGTTACCTGCAGGCCATCTACTTTAGTAAATGCATTCAACAATTCTTCTGTAATGCCGTCACTGAAGTATTCATTTTCAGAATCGGCACTCATGTTTACAAAAGGCAGCACTGCCAAACGATTAGTAGGTTGTTTCGTTTTTCCTTTTAGTGTATCACGGCCCGGAACAACAAGCCCTTTATTATTTATAGCAAATATGCGAACAGGCTTTATGATATTCTTTAATTCAAAATAACCCATTTCTAGGGTTGTTAGGTCTTCCTGGTTTCTTATTTCATCAAATACTTTTTCTGAAATAAAAATTGAACCCGGAACTGCAAGGGATTCGATCCTTGATGCAAGATTAACACCATCTCCGTAAATGGTTTCATTTTCTATTGAAATATCTCCTGTATGGATACCTATCCGCAGATCTACTTTAGGTTCCTGTTGTAATGCCTGTTGTATTTCCACTGCACATTTAACTCCATCAACAGCGCTGTTAAAAATGCTTAAAGCACCATCTCCATAATATTGAAGAATTTTTCCATGGTTAAAAGAAACAGACGATTCCAAAACTTCCTTCAGTCTTCGATGTTTGATTTTTGCTAATTGTTCGTTTTGCTGCATAAGGGCAGTATAACCAGACATGTCCGAAAACATTATTGCAGCAAGTTGACGCATAAGTAAAAGTAGTGAAGATAAAGTTGGCACCTCTTGTAGTGGCTGTTCGGCAAGACTCGGGCGGACAGAACAATTTCTCCAATAACACCTGGTGATCAAGCACTGCTAATTTCGTTTCGCCAGTGATGTAACTTTCCGACAGGCTCTTATCGTTTAAGCGCCGCCTATAACAGTTAATATTAATTAATCTTCATTAATATAGAAGTGAAATAAATTTAAACTTCAAACTAAATTATCATTTATGAAAAAGTTATTATTTCTGAGTTTAATCTCTGGAGCATTGATCTCAACCAGCGCAAATGCGCAAGGTCCTGAAGTGAAGCCGCAACCAGCTGCGCAACAACCCCCTGCGCCACAGTTTACTGCGGAACAGAAGGCAAATATGATAAAAGAGGCAAAAGAAAAACAAGTGCCAATGTTGGTAGAAAAAGCCGGGATAACCGATGCGCAGGCAGAAAGAGTTATAGAGATCAATTATGAGATTCGATTTCAGGCTGCAAGTGCCCTGCAAGGCCTTAATGATGCTGACCGTACCGCTAAACTTGCAGAAATAAAAGCGGCTAAAGAGAAAAAATACAGTGAGATTCCTCTGACAGCTGAGCAAATTAAAGCAGTATATGCTGCTTATGAGGATATGGGAAAGAATATGCAGAAGAAACAAGGAAATTAATAATGACTTACTTATTTAAAAGCTGCTGAGAAGCAGCTTTTTTTTGTTTTAATGATAGACGAAGCAGCAGGCATCAATGATTTCTTTCAATGAGCTTATACCCAAATCCCCTGATGGTGAGTATCTCCACTGACTTATCGCTATCCAAATAGTTTCGTAACCTGCTTATATATACATTCATTGTTTTATTATTGAACACATTGTCGCTGCCCCATAATTCCATCAACAGATCCTGTCGGTCAACAACGGTTGATTTCGCTTCGCAAAGTCTTTTTAGCAATTCCACTTCTTTATAAGAAAGTTGAAACCGTTTCGAATCGTTTGTCAATTCATGTGTGGATGCGTTCAGGCTAAAGCTACCCAATCGATAAATATTATGTGCATCACCCACAGCGTTGCCCGATACCTTCGCAAGCGATTTGATCCTTGCTATCAGTTCTTCCATCGCGAAAGGTTTACGGACAAAGTCATTACAACCAAGATCAAATGCTTTTACCAGGTCTTCTGTTAGCGGTTTAGCTGTGAGCATAATGATAGGAACGTCTTTATTGACAGACCTGATCTTCTTTACAGCACTGAACCCGTCACTACCAGGCATCATGATATCAATAATGACGAGTTTAGGATCCAGGGAAATGAATTCGTTGTAGCCATCATCACCATTCAATGCATACGTAACATCAAAGTCATAGAGAGAAAGCGTATCTTTTAAGATCACGCAAAGCTCAACCTGGTCCTCTATCAGCAAGATCGGTATCATATGTTTCTGGGTAGCGTTATGATAAATTCAGTTCCTGATCGCAATTTCGAATGCACCGAGATATTGCCCGAATGTTTTTTAACGATGCTGCTGACATAATACAAGCCAAGACCAAATCCTTTTATGGACTGTGCATCACCCTGCGGCACACGGAAAAATTTTTCAAATATGTTTTTAATGTATTGCTGTGGTATGCCCATTCCGTTGTCGCGGATCTTTATGATACAGTCCCGGTTGTTTTCAGCAATATCAATATGAATTTCCACTGTACCATTGGAATACTTGATGGCATTATCTATAATGTTATGAAAGGCAGTTTGCAGGTGAAGCTGGTCAGCTTGTATAAACGCAGGCTCTAGCCCGGTTAACCGGAAGCTTACCGTCTTTTTATTAAGAACGGAATGGCTTTGTATCAACTCATCAAAAAGAGCATGCAGGTCTATTTTTTCTTTTTTCAAATCGAAGTCCGGAATATCCTGTACTGCTGCATCCAGGATCCTTTCCACGAAATCATTGAGAAGATGAAGTTGCTTTTTACTTGTGTGCAAATAAAAGTCGGTGCGTTCGGTTGCTGGTATATGATGTTCCAGCGCATCCAAACCTGCTGAGGCGATCGTGATCGGTGTTTTCATTTCATGGGTCATGTTGTTGATGAAGTCAGTCTTTACTTCATTGATCCTTTTTTGTCTTCGGATGGTCTTATACACAAACACAAGCGCTATATTGCTAATGAGCAGGATGAAGAAGAATGCCAGCATTGGCCATAGCAAGTCTTCTATAAAAAAGTTGTAGTCGTATTTAAGCTCGGCAAAGATCAAAGCGGTTGGATAAAAAAATATGCGCTGGGGATTGGTGGAAAACGGATATGTCTTTGTTCTTTTCATTGACCATGCATTATTGATCCGCTCAGGCAGGGCTATCCTGCTGTTTTCTGCTCTGTTTATCGTAAACGTATCAAGGCGATATTTCGAATGGACTTTAAATGAATCCAATTCTCTTTCGTAAAGACTGCCAAGCAAAGCCAGGTCTGGTGAAACTGATCTCGGCCTGC
>JBIOVR010000477.1:0-10705 GCA_044867875.1 Chitinophagaceae bacterium | reverse complement strand
AAAGGGAAAAACAAATCAGGTAAATAATAAAACCTTTGTTTTAAATATTAAAGTCCCCGTCCAAAGATGGGGATTTTTTATTATTGGAATTTTACTTAACTAATGATAATTACCTTTGAGGCATGCTCAACATTTCAAATCGCGGTCAGCATATGCCTGCTTCACCAATTCGGAAACTGGTACCATATGCCGAAGCCGCAAAGAAAAAAGGAACTAAGGTTTATCATCTTAATATCGGTCAGCCGGATATAGAGACACCGCCCGCAATACTTGATGCTGTGCGCAATGCAGATATCAAAGTGCTTGAATATAGTCACAGCGCCGGCAATGAAAGCTACCGCAGAAAGCTTGTACAGTACTATAAGAAGGTTGGCATTGACGTTACTCATGAACAGATCATTATTACCACAGGCGGCAGCGAAGCGATCATGTTTGGCTTTTTCTGTTGTCTGAATGCGGGTGATGAAGTAATTATTCCTGAACCTTTTTATGCAAACTATAATGGATTTGCTTGCGCAGCAGGTGTAAACGTTGTTCCGATCACATCTAATATCGAAGCTGGTTTTGCCCTGCCTCCTATCGAAGATTTTGAAAAAGTAATTACTCCAAAAACTAAAGCCATCATTATTTGTAGTCCCAATAATCCGACGGGTTATTTATACAGTCGTCCCGAAATGGAAGCATTGAAAAAAATATGCATTAAGCATGATCTGTATTTATTCAGCGATGAAGCTTATCGTGAGTTTTGTTATGATGGCGAATATGTAAGTGCTATGCATCTTTCAGGATTGGACCACCATGTGGTGTTGATGGATACCATTTCAAAAAGATACAGTGCATGTGGCGCAAGATTGGGAGCATTTGTTACAAAAAATAAAGAAGTATATAATGCTGCCATGAAATTTGCCCAGGCAAGGCTTTCTCCTCCCGGGCTTGCACAAATAATGGGTGAAGCTGCTGTTGATCTTCCCGATTCTTATTTTGATGCACCCAAAGCTGAATATCTATCAAGAAGAAACTTAATGGTGGGCAGGCTAAATAAAATGCCAGGTGTGTTTTGTCCTAATCCCGGCGGTGCGTTTTATGCTATTGCAAGACTTCCCATTGATGATTCAGATAAATTTTGTCAATGGCTACTGGAAAGTTTTTCTTACAAGGATCAAACAGTAATGCTGGCTCCTGCAACAGGATTTTATGGAACTGAAGGCTTGGGGAAAAATGAAGTAAGACTTGCCTATGTATTAAATCTTGATGCACTTAATGCCGCAATGGATTGTTTGGAAAAAGCATTAGAAGAATACCCCGGGAGAATAATTGTAAAAAAATTAAGTACAGCAGAAGCAAAATAATTATTGTACAAATAATTTCAGCACAACATCTTTTTGATCTTTTCTGATTATCCTTAAAAGATTCAATCCTTTACTTAATCTTCCCCGCGGCAACTGGCTACTAACATCATCTAATTTCATTTCATAGATTTTTTGGCCCTGCATATTGATCACCTGTAATGTTGCCGGTTCAAACTGGTTATCAGAAAGTATAGTGATGGGTTCATATTGAGATGCAGGGTTTGGATAAACTATGAATTCATTGCCATTGAAATAATAAACTGTTTCAATGGAAGAATAAATTACTTTGCCACCTGTCAATTCAAGCTTCACCCTATAAATATTTGAACCTTTTTTTAATGATGCATCAATAAGATTATACAATAAAGAAGATGGATTAACGATCTGCTGAACCGCCACATACTCAGTTCCATTAAACTTTTCCAAGATGATCTTATTGATATTATAAAAAGTACCAAGAGAAATGGTGAGTTGCGCAGAATTCCCGACCAGCAACGCAAGAAAAGAACGAAAATAACATTCAACACCCTGAACAGTATAATTAAATGTATAACTTTTCACTCCTTCTTTATTTCCTATGATCGGTGCAACTGCATAATGCAGGGAAGGACTTGTTGCTTTTGCAAGCAGCATAAAACTATCTGGTGTTACAGCTATTGGTTCCAGATATTTAGTTCCAAGCTTATAGACCCTATAATTTGTTATACCGGGTAATTTATTCCAAAAAAATAAAAAGGAATCCGGGCAATTGAATCCTACACCTGTGTTGGTTCTGTTTGCTATCGTAAATGTATCGCTGATAAAAACATTTGCGCCGATGGTTATGCGAAGCAGACCAATGCTTGTAACATTGGGAACACTCCAATGATAATGACCAGTATTTAAATCAACAGAAGCTTGAACCGGTTGCCATATATTTCCTCCTGTGCTATATTCCAGATTTCCATTTGAAGCTGCAAATGACGATTGCCATCTTATTGTATTGGTTATAGATGGAAAAATAAAGTCATTAGCTATTGGAAATTGCCACTCAAATTTATCAGTAGAATCCAACTGCCATGCAATATGAAAACTTTGTGCCGCGGTAGTGACATTAAACCCAGTTACTCTAAGCTGATAATTTCCAGCAATAGGGTTGTCAATTGTTATTTGTTCAATATTATTTATACTATCTCTTTTTCTTTTTGCCAATTGCAATAACGAATCAACATGAGGAAAAGAATTTAAGACCCATGGCTGCCATGTTTGACCAGAAGAAATTTCTTTCAACTCAAGATCAAGATCATTTACCAATGCTTTTGTAACATTCGGCGCAGCAGGCGGATCATTCCACACCAGTGTTGCTTTTAATTTTTTTATTCCTGCAGGCACGGTAATAGTGAAAGATTGGCTTGATGAATTGGAAACGCTACCGCTAAAGAACCTGTTTGCCTGGAAAATTTTCAATGCATTATTTGTATTTAAGCTCCCAAATCCATTTTTATAGTCAACTTCAGGATTCCCAACATCATCAGCACTATTAATAAGAATTGCCTTAATCAATGAGTTTGGCAGCAACACCCCTATTACTTGTTTATATAACTGTTGAAGAAGCAATGCTGTACCTGAAACCAATGCTGCCGCTCCCGAGCTTCCATCTTCACCAAACGCAACTAATTCCGGTTTTATTCTACCATCATGGGCAGGGCCTTTTGAGCTTAATGCAGCAACAATAGAAAAAGAATCTGTTGCTCCAACAGTTAAAATATTTTTAGCCATTTTAAAACTACCCGTAAGATTTGCAAAACCATTTAGCCCTGCATAAACTCCCGTACTTGCAGAAGACGTTCCTGAATTACCTGAGGAAAAAATATGCAGCAGCGACCCATTACTGATAGCACTTGCATCATAAGCAGCTGCATCTGCACCATAATAATTTTCAATACCAACACCATAAGAATGATTTTGCACAGAAATATTGTATTGCTGGTAAGCACTGTTTGCATCTGGAAATAAAACATCAAAGCTTGAAGAACTAATAGTACTTCCCCATGCAACACCTTTTCCCAGATGCCAGCTATTGCCCCCACCCGCGATCATTGTTGACATAATAGAAGCATGAGAACTAACCGTGGACGATGAAAGATTCGTTGAAAGAAACCTTCTCTTGAAATCTATATCTGTAGTATCGGGCTTGTTTTCTTTGACAGAGACCGTTATTCCATCGCCATTTACGGATGGAAACTTCCGATGAGCAAGATTTATTTTATTTACTGACAGATCAAGATTGCCGACTTGTATTTCTTCTTTTGGGATCCTGTTTCCTTTTTCTATAAAAATTATTTCGGGTAATGTCAGCAAAACTGAATTTATTTCCTCAGCAGTGGCAGCTAATTTAAAAACAGAAAAGGTAGAAGATTCAAATATCTTTTTGGCTTGATAAGCAGGTCTCCAAATTTCGGCAGGGATCTTATCATTTTTGATTGTGATCTCCAACAAAAGCCGTCCCGTAGTTTTCGCATTTTTTATTTCATTCGACAAAAGAGGGGAAAGCTTTGTATTACCATTTACCTGTGCAAAAGAGCAATGCGTAATAATTACACTAAGTAAAACGATCAAAAACCTTGCTATATTAATATGACCCTCCCTCCAACAAGTAGTTTTCATTTATTAAAAATATTGATTTCCTGATACTCGTTGATTCCGGAGTTTAACCATCGTAGAAATCCCCCATCCTTCCAAAAAAAGCAATAAAAACATTTGTTAGTATTTAAAAAAAACGTTTATCTTTTCAGACTGAAATACTCCACCTGTATTTTATCTAAGCACCTTATTTAATAACGCTAAAACAAACTCACATGAGACAAATGTTGAAACCATTAGCCTTCCTGCTTATTGCCGGTTTTGCAATTACCTCTTGCAAAAAGGAAGTGAAAGATCCGGCACAAGAACAAATTTCAGAAGAAACTCTTGCTAAGATCACCGGTCATGGATTTGGCACTTCAGATGTTCAGAAAGTTGAAGAAGGATATCTTGTTGAAGGAGATATCATTCTTAGTGAAGAGTTTTTGAATACAATGCCAGGTGGAAATTTCTTACGTATTGCTGAAACTGAACAGTACCGTACAACAAATCTTGTAAACGGTCCACGTGTAATTACTGTAGATGTTTCAAGTCAATTACCATCATCTTACATTGCAGCAACTGATGAAGCAATAGCACGTTACAATGCACAAAATCTAACGTTAACTTTCCAACGTGTTTCTTCAGGTGGTGATATTTCCCTAGTAAAAGGAAATGGTCAGTACTTAGCTTCAGCAGGTTTTCCATCTAATGGAAGTCCTTACGGACAAGTTAAAGTAAACTCCCGTGCTATTGGCAATCAGCCTCAGAGCACTGTAGCAAGTATTATTGCCCATGAAATGGGTCATTGCATAGGCTTCCGTCATACAGATTATATGAACCGTTCTTACAGTTGTGGCGGTTCTGCTGTTAACGAAGGTGCTAGTTCAGTAGGTGCTATTCTAATACCGGGAACCCCATCCGGACCAGACTCTGGTTCATGGATGTTATCTTGTATAGGTTCTGGCCAAAACAGGCCATTCAACAATAACGATAAAACAGCTTTAGGTTATTTGTATTAAAAACTGATTGACCATTATTAAAAGCCGTCGCGATACATCGGGACGGCTTTTATTTTTCTATAAGATAGCATACCCTGTTTATCCTTCCTTCAAAATCAAATGGAGTAGTTTGCTTTGTTATATCCTTTATCAATGATGATTGAATGGATGCAGTGTCCAAAACAAATCTTTTAAAGTTCGTGCTGAAATAAATTTTTCCTCCCGTTTTTATTACCCGTAAGCAATCATTGATCAATTCTACATGATCACGCTGAATATCGAGAATATCTTCCATTCTCTTGCTATTACTGAACGTTGGCGGATCTAGTATTACCAGGTCAAAATAATTTTCCGGGATCGTATGTAAATATTGCAGCACATCAGCATGAATGAATTTATACTTTGAAAGATCAGTAAACTCATTAAGCTTCATATTTCTTTGGGCCCAACCAAGATAAGTTTTAGAAAGATCAACTGTTACTATTTCATTCGCATCCCCAGCCGCCGCATAAACAGAAAAAGAACCTGTATAAGAAAATAAATTCAAAACTCTTTTACCCCTTGCTTCCACTCTAACTTTTTCTCTGGTTACCCGATGATCCAGGAACAAACCTGTATCAAGATAATCGCTGAGATTGACGATAAACTTCAGTTCATTTTCTTTAACAACAAATTCCGATTGCTTGCCTACCGTTTTCTGGTATTGCCCAAGACGCCCAGGTTTTTTCTGTCGAAGCTTAAGAAAAATGTTTTTATCGCTTACTTTTAAAATTTCACAAATAACAACTATGCTCTGTTTCATCCATTCATCATGTTCATCCTCCCCCATTCCATGCCGGCGTTTGTATTCAGCAACATAAATATTTTGCTCATATATCTCAATGCAAAAAGGGAACTCGGGCAGATCATGGTCATAAAGCCTGTAACAGGTAATGCCCATACGTTTTGCCTGCTTGCCAAGATGCCTGTACACCTTTTCCAGCCTGTTTCTGAACATTAAAAATTTATCTTCCTTCATTGCAAATATTTTGCGAACTTAGTTTGCTTTTTTGTAACCTGATCATATAGCAAATAATCATGTACGCTATTGTAGACATAGAGACAACAGGAAGTTACGCATCGGCTAACGGAATTACCGAAATTGCTATTTATGTTTTTGATGGCAGCAAGGTTGTAAAAAAATTTGAATCACTGATCAATCCGCTGCAGCCGATCCCAAGATATATACAATCTTTTACAGGCATTACAGATGAAATGGTTGCGAATGCCCCGCAATTTGATGAGGTGGCAGAAGATGTTTTCAATATTTTAAATGAAAATATTTTTATCGCTCATAATGTGAATTTTGATTACAGTTTTTTAAAAAGTCATTTATTAAGAGCCGGGCATGATCTGAGATCAAAGAAACTTTGTACAGTTAGATTAAGCAGAAGAATATTCCCGGGTTTCCCATCCTATAGTTTGGGAAATCTTTGTCGTTCACTTGAAATTGAGATCAATAACCGTCACCGGGCTGGCGGAGATGCCGAAGCAACTGTAAAAGTTTTTAGCAAGCTATTGGAAAATGATAAAGAAGATTTTATTTCAACAAGCCTTTTGCGAAATTCAAAAGAACAATCATTACCACCTAATATACCAAAACAAAACTTTGAATTATTGCCCATTACTCCTGGCGTCTATTACTTTCATGATGCGAAAGGAAAAATAATTTATGTAGGAAAAGCGATCAATATTCGCAGCCGTGTTAACAGTCATTTCAGTAATAACTCCGAAACAAGACAGAAACAAAATTTTATCACTCATATCCATTCCATTAGTTTTAAAAGCTGCGCTACTGAATTGATGGCGAGTATTCTTGAATCAGTTGAAATAAAAAAATACTGGCCGAAGTTCAATTACTCCCAAAAACATTGGGAAGATGTTTTTGGCATTTACACATACGAGGACAGGAATGGTTTTCTTCGTCTTATTATTGAAAAAAATAAAAAAAATCTCAAACCTGTCCAGAGCTTTCACAATTTAACAGAAGGCTATAGTTGGTTAAGGATGGTTATTGAAGAATATGATCTTTGTCCTAAATTATGTTTCTTAGAAAAAGGCAATGGTGCCTGCACAGGGGTAGAAAACAAAACATGTAAAGGTGCATGTATAAAACAAGAAAGTCGATCTTCTTATAATAAGCGGGTGAAAAAAGCAATTGCTGAAATGAGTGACGAATCATCTTATGCCATCGTTGACAAGGGTCTTGAAGAAACCGAACTATCCTGCATACTTGTTGACAATGGAAAGTTTTTTGGAATGGGTTATTTACCATCAGAATATAAATTATCAAACATTGATGATATAAAAGGGTATTTAATATCTTACCGGGGCAATAATTATATCCGCAACCTGCTCACTGGCCATAAAGAAAAATTCCCCACTGCCATCATCGATCTTTCCGGGATAAACGATAAAAAACAGAAACAAAATGCTTGAACTTATAAACTATATTTGATTCCCAAAATTTTTCCTATGCCAAGAATTTTTTGTTTGAATGTGTTCGTACTCATTTCAATTACCATCTTCTCACAAAACACAAAAAAGGTTACAGCAACTTCCCAAAAACCACCTGCTCCGAAGCCAGTAGCACCTAAAATACTTAAAGACCTGCGTGACTCTGCCAGCTATACAGCAGGTATTCACATTGTAAATAAATATCGTTCTGCAAATGTTTACAATTTTAACAGTGCAGTTATTGGGAAATGCATCAATGATCTGCAAACCGGAAAACCTCAACTCATCAGTAATAGCGATGCCGAGAATGCGGTGTCTGCGTATCAAAATAAATTGATGACAAATTCAAACACGACGGTTACATCGACTGCAACAGGAATGCTACTAAATGACGCAAGAGATTCAGCCAGCTATGCAGCCGGCATATATCTTATAAACTTCTTTCGTGACTTTGATATCACCAATTTTAATCCTGAGATCGTAGCAAGAGCTATCAGCGATCTGCAGAGTCAAAAAAAGCCGTTGTTAAAGGACAGCCTTGCAAATATGGTTGTTATGCGTTATCAATATAAACTCCAGGAAGTAAAAAATAAAAGCACTATTGATGCAGGTAAAAAATTTCTTGCTGAAAACAAAAAAAGACCGGGAGTAAAAGTTACACCAAGTGGTTTGCAATATGAAATCATTACAGTAGGGACAGGAACAAAACCCACAAAAAAAGATAAAGTATCCTGTAACTATACTGGCGCCTATATTGATGGCACCGAATTTAATAATTCATATAAAATGGGAGGCCCTATTTCTTTTGCTGTGACTGGTGTGATAAAAGGTTGGACAGAAGCCTTGCAAATGATGCCAGTCGGTTCAAAATGGAAATTATATGTTCCTTATACATTAGGGTATGGCCCGGGGCAATATCAGGCAATACCCGGTGGATCTGCTTTGGTATTTGAAATAGATCTGCTTGCAATCGAAAATAATTGATCAATTAAACGTGTTTCATTTACCTAATCAAAGATTATAGAATACGTGATTCCCTTTTTTAGAATTCTGTATTCACTGAAATAAAAAAGGAGCGGTTCGAAGACCGCCCCCGCCGTTGGTTAAAACCTTGAAGTCTTAACGTTTTTTCACTACTATTTTTTCCACAGTTTGTTCTCCAGTATCCGTATCGATTATCCGAATAGTGTAAAACCCAGCCATTAAATTATCTATTTGAATATTATTGTTAGTAACTCCTTTCCATTGTTTCATCACACGGCCATTCATATCCATCAATGATACATCACGAATAGTATTTACATCTGCGAACACAATATTTACTCTACCATCATTACTTGGGTTTGGATAAACGATCGTTTTACCTTTTTGACTTCCTGCCCTTACAGCACGTATTGGACTATAGGCATGCTTACCATCAAAATCAACTTGTCTCAACCGATATTGAGTTATTCCTTTCGCTTTATTATTAATATCCGAATATTCATAATCGAGAGCAGAATTGCTATTGCCACGGATCGCCCTGCTGGAAACAAATCCTAATGTTTCCCAGACATTATTGCCAAGGTTTCGTTCTATATAAAATCCCCGGCTGTTCTCTTCTGTTACAGTTTCCCATTTCAAAAGAACACTTGAATTATTTCGCACTGCCGTAAACGATCTCAATGACACCGGCAGTATTGTTGCACAAGCTTGTTCAACAAGAGTAGAACTTATAACATTTGTAAATTCCCTTGCTGTAACATCCACATATAGTCCCCATAATGAATAGGGCAGCGTACAACAAAAGAGGCCTGGCAGATTCGTCAATCCCGTACTAAAAGACCCGGGTGTAAGAACAACTGTATCTGAAGTAAATAAAAGTGAATCGTCTCCATTTGGTTCCTTTATACCATCAAGGTCGTCAGCATAAAGTCTAAAAACTACATGGAATTCGGCTGATGAGTTAAGTGTCAAATTATATTGGAACGGAACTGTTATACAGGATTTCTGCAGTGAGATCGTTACTTCTCCGAATGATTGGCTTTGCCCACAAATATAACATTGGGCTTTAGGGTCAGGAGAATTTTGGTTAGAACCCCAAATATCAGTAGTAATACTTAAAGGACTACCACACGGAGCGTTTATGACCACTATTAAGTTGGTGATCTCAAACTGGAGCGTATCGGAATTACCCAATCTTGTTACTGTGGCTGATACATCGGGAGAATTTAACGGGGAATTCAAAACCACACTGTTATCATGAGGATACACTGTTGCAAAATTTGCGGTAACATCTATAGGAACATCGGGAGCAAAGGTTAGTTCATTAAGACCTACAAATCCCATATCGTTAAAAGATTTGCCCGGATCATCTATTGCTGTTCCAAGTTGAGCACTTGTGCCCGGGTCTGTTGCAGGTGTATTTCCAGAACAATCGAAGATGGCAGGATTAGGATAATCCTGGCTTAACCACGAATGAAAAAAAAGATTTTTGAAACCGGAGTTGGTCACGATCTCAAATTTAACATTGACTGTATACTGGCACTTATTCGGCCCCAGATTTACAATATCTGTAGAAAATACCCGGGCAAGATTTGGAAAACTAAGATCACATTGCGCATTAAGGCTTTTAAATGAGATCAAAGTGCTGGTAAGAAAAAAAATAGAAAGTAAAAACTGTTTCATGGTACAAAATTTAAATAATGAATAATATTACTACGGGCACAGAGACTGCCCGGATCGTGCATAGGAATAGATATTACAATCGCATGTGCAAAAACCTATCCATTATCTGCGTCAAAAGATTTCATGTTTTGATTGAATCTTTTTGACGCTTGCAATAACTAAACTGTGGAAAATGAGTAGTGGACTTTTTAATAAGTGGGGAATATTTTAAACACAACCAAAAAGATTTAAAGATTTTCGATGATGGTGTTCTTCAATTATTCTTGAATCCTTTAAAATAAAAAGGGGTGGCACGAAGCCACCCCACCGTTGGTTAAACCCTTGAAGCTTTAACGATCTTTAATTAAAATTCTTTTTGATCCTGCCTTCCTGTTTTTAAATTAAACAATACACAATGGACAAACATCAGAAACAGGCTATAGCTGAATTTTGAAGTACTGTTGCCGTTAATGTTTGGCAACTCCTGGAGTTAAAAAATTATTTATAAAAAAAGGGGTGGCACGAAGACCACCCCCGCCGTTGGTTAAAACCTTGAGCTTTAACGCTTGTTTACAATGAATTTCTCTACTACCTGCTCACCTGTTTCCACAT
>JBIOVR010000476.1:0-34163 GCA_044867875.1 Chitinophagaceae bacterium | reverse complement strand
CTTAATCCTAATACGGCAAGACCTGCTACACCAAGGCCCATTACTGAGCCACCAGTAAAAGAAACAGCTAATGCCTTACTCAAACTTGTACGGGCTGCTTGTGCAGTTCTGACGTTTGCTTTGGTTGCAACTCTCATTCCGATATATCCAGCAGTAGCGCTAAATACGGCACCAACTACAAATGCACCGGCTATCAACCAATGACCATGAGGATTGGTAGTTGCCATTACCGCAAGCAATATTCCAACGATCACAACGAAGTAGCCCAGTATTTTCCATTCAGCTCTTAAAAAAGCCATGGCACCTTCAGCAATATAAGTGGCGATCTCTTTCATCCGGTCGTTGCCGGCATCTTGTTTTGAAACCCAATTGAATTTGATAAAAGTGTAGAGTAAACCGATTAATCCCATCACGGGAACCAGGTAAATCAAATTGTCCATAAGTGTTGATTCTTAAACAGTTTAATGCTCCATAGTTTAAATGGAGGTCGGCAAAGATAGGGGGAGAAAGGGGAATTTGAAATTTAGATTTCGGATTTGAATTTAGGATTTACTAATTGATTTCGAGAATGATTTTGAGCTTAACCCAACCTTTTTTAGGATCTCATTAAATCGTGGATCATCACGCATCGGATCAAACTTGGGATCGATACCAATACTGCATAATGAGTCCTCGTGCTTTTGATAACTTTTTTCAAGCCATTCAAAAGCTTCATCTGTTTCACCAAGTGCAGCATATACCAGTGCAACACCACGATAGTCATTTGAACTCAGCATTTTTTCGATACCTGTATCTTCAATAATTTTTCTTGCTTCATCTTCCTGGCCAGACACAGCGTAGATATGTGCAAGTGCCACATCTGTTTTGATCTTATTACCAGTCAGGCTTCCCCATTTAATGGTTTCATTGATGGCTTCTTCATACATTTCTTTACCCGTATAAGCAAGCGAAATAAGACGATGAACAGGAACAAATCCCGGGTCAATTTCCAGTGTTGTCAACGCAGTTTCCATAGCTTCATCATATTGACCCATATAATATTGAAAGATCCCTTTATCTTTTAATATTCCTTGTGATATCGGATCAAGTTCAACAGCAATATCGATCTCTTTAAATGCTTCTTTGGGTTTACCTATAAATAAAAGAAGCTCGGCATACCAATGATGACCAGTAGCATTTTTAGGATCAAGTTGCAAACCCAATTTAAATTCTCTTTCAGCGCCTGCCCAATCCCACTCATTCAACATTAATGAAATGGCAAGTGATATATGTGCTTCTGCAAGTTGCGGATCAATTTCAAGAGCCTTATGAACTGCATCCATTTGTTTTTGATAAAGATCTCTTCGCGAAAGATTCGTGTATTCTCCCATCAGGCTAAGTGTATCGGCAATGCCGGCCCAGGCCAAAGCATAGTCCGGATCTTTTTCCAATGCTCTTTCAAAATATTTTATAGCCATTGTCAGGCCCCGCTCATTTCTTTTCTTCCAAAAGAACATTCCCTGCAAATACAATTGGTAAGCCTCAGTATTATCAGTATATCTTTTTCGAAGCGTAACTTTTTCTTCGTTGCTCAATTGCAAACGCAATGCTTCTACAATTTTCTCTGATACATCCTCCTGTATATCGAAGATATCATCCAGGGTGCCGCGAAAACTTTGTGCCCAAAGGTGAACATCACGACATGCATCAATGAACTGTGCCGTGATCCGTAAATTATTCGATGCCTTTCTTACACTTCCTTCCAGGATGAAATCAGCTCCCGTTTCTTTAGCGATAGTTTTTGTATCCTTCGTTGTGCTTTTATATTTCATTGATGTGGTACGTGAGATCACATTAGTATCTTTCAGCTTTGCTAAGTTGGAGATAATTTCTTCTGTTAATCCATCGCTGAAATATTCCTGGTCAGGATCATTGCTCATGTTTACAAATGGTAAAACAAGAATATTTTTTTGACGAACTGCTTCGCCTTTGCCTTCCAGAATTTCTGCATCGGGAATTACCAGCCCCGGGTTACTGATCGCAAAAATTTCCATTTGCCCTTTTACATTTTTTAATAAATATCTTCCCATGGAAACTGCAGAAACTTCTTTTTGATTTTTTATATCATCATAAGCTTTGCTTGATATAAAAATACTGCCAGGCACTGCAAATGATTCCATTCTTGATGCAATGTTCACTCCATCGCCATATATATTATTACCATCCACAAGCACGTCACCTGTATGGATACCGATCCGTAACGGAACAAGAGGGGAACTCTGCATTTCCAATTGCAGAGTAGTTGCAGCTTTCACGCTTTCCAGAGTACTTGTAAAGCTGCAAAGAGCTCCGTCACCATGAAACGCCAGTAATCGACCACCATGATCATTCAATACATCTTCCAATTTATTTTTAAATCGTTCACGGGAACTCATTGCCAATGATTCATCACTCTCCATTAAGGCAGTGTAACCGACAATATCGGCGAACATGATTGCTGCTAACTGACGTGAAAAAGCCATAGTTTGTTAAGCCGTGAAGTTACCAAAAATGGCGGGTAGTTATGTTAATGGAAAATGATTTTATGTACTAAGCTTCATTACTACTATGAGCTTTTCTTGCGTCGCACTCTTGTACGACATAAACCCTGTTCAGCTAAGTTTGGAAGTATAAATGATAGTGTTTGCTACAATTGGGATTGAAGGCTGATCTGCAATTCGGGCATTGATCATTTGAATTCATGTATTCATTAATTGTGAGTTCAGATTTACAAACTCCACAAAGAATTCCTTTTGTATCCCATTCGTCCTTATTCCAAACCTGCGCCGGGTGATCAGCTGTTTCTTCATGGCACTGATAGCAGGGGTAATATTTCTCACAGCATTTGAATTTTATCGCAATAATGTCAAACGGTGAATGATAATGCTCACAACGAGTTTCATCATCCACAAGCTTTCCATATACTTTGATCGGATCCATTTTGCTAAAGTGAGGAATGATTTAAGAAAAAAGAAATTTCTTTAGATAAATTGCAACATTTCCGAAACCAACCCGTCAAATGGCAAGTGAATAATATTACCGGGCAAAATACCACAGACCGAACCCTTGTGGATAGGATATTAAGGGGAGAGACCAATGCTTATGGTATTATTATTAAGAATACTGAGAATCTTGTGGCTAAGATCATTTTTGATATGATAGCCAGTGAAAGTGATAGAAAAGATATTGCGCAGGATGTTTATATAAAAGCATATCAAAAACTGCCGGGCTTTAAATTCCAATCAAAGCTTTCAACCTGGATAGGGCAAATATGTTATAACACATGTATAGATCACCTTCGCAAAAAAAAACTCGTACTGGCAGAAAGTATCTTTGAAACAGAAGGAGATCCATCAAATGATATCCTTGATATGATGAACACAGCACAGGGGAATTTTGATGAACCGGTAGATAGATTTGTTATCGGGAAAAATATTTCTGAGATCGTAAAAAAGAAAATTGAAAAACTACCGGCGATCTATAAAACATTAATCAGTTTGTTCCATAACGAAGAGTTAAGCTATGACGAAATTGGAGCCATAACCGGCTTACCGGCAGGAACAGTGAAAAGTTATTTATTCAGGGCAAGAAGAGAATTAAAGAACGATCTTTTACTTCATTATAAAAAGGAGGATCTATGGTCATAAAACATTTAACGGATGATGAAGTGCAGCAATATGCAGTAGATAAGTCTAATTCTGAAAAACGAATTGGTGAACACATTCATTTATGCGAAGAATGCAGATCGAAAGTTGAAGTTTATCAATTATTGATAACTGGCATCAGGCAACAGTCGCAGCCTGCTTTTAATTTTAATTTGTCTGAATTAGTTGTTCAGCAATTGCCTTTACCAAAAGAAAAGACAAATGACAGGTTACTTCTATGGGTGTTAGTATTTATAGGTATTGGGTTCATAGGTACAATTTTTTATTATTTCGAGGGATCATTTGCTTATGTATTCAGTGGAATTGCTTCTATTTTCATTTACCTGATGATCGTTACGGCATTAACCGTTATTGCAGGGTTATTGATTACTATGTATAAAAAATATGATACCGAAATGAAATTGCTGGATTCGTATTGATCTTTTTTGCAACATTCTCTATAGTCATTCGTCAGATAATTATAAAAACAAAAAAATGAAGAAAATAATAACGATCGCAACAGTATGTTCAGTAAGTTTTACGGCAAATGCACACGACAGAGTCTTTGAATATGATGAAGAAATGTTACAGGTTGTTGCAGCTGTTTTTGTTCTCGGAATGTTTATGTACTTTATTATTGACGTTATGAAACGAATATTTGAACACCGGCTTAAAAACAAAATTGTTGACAAAGGAATTTCTGAAAACATAGCTCAATCTATTTTAGCTACTCAAAAACCGGAAGATAATAGGTACGCCAATGTGAAATGGTTTGCAATTTTAGCTGGTATCGGTTTGGGTCTTACTGGCGTTAATTATACTCAACCATTAGGCTTTCATTCATTAGCCATTATGGCTTTCAGCATTTCACTTAGTTTTTTGGGCTATTATCTTTTTACGAGGAACGTAGGAAAATAATTCCCCATCTTTCAAGAACAACTTTCTAGTTTAATTCCGCTAATAGCGGAATTTTTTATTTTAGGTGTTTACATAAAATGATTTTTAACAATAGCAACTTTCTCTGAATTAACTCCGATACAAGTACAACCCCCTTTTGGATTAAGAACAAAAAATCTTGTCGGAAGCACTGATATTTCCGGTAGGGAACTTATTATTCAACTTTAAATAAAATTTTATGGGAAAGATCTTAAGCAAAACAGCTTACCCGGCTTTTGCACTCGCATTGCTAACCATTATTTTTAGCTGTCAAAAAAACGTAGAAAAAACTACATCAGCCAATGAAGAGATAACGACAAAAGCAATTCCTCCTAAGGAGTTAAAAGATTTTGTGCAGGTAAATCTTGTTGGTGATAATGATGAGTATAACCCTGCTCACATTGATCCGAATTTGGTGAATGGATGGGGAATTTCTTTTCCTGCTTCAGGTCCAGCATGGGTTTCTGCTGAAGGCACAGGCAAAACCACAATTTATAATGGGGAAGGTGTGGCAGCAGGTATATCACCAGTGACAATTCCACCGGCGGGAAGTGCAACTTCAAGTCATCCAACCGGACAAGTATTCAATCCTACCACTGATTTCAAGCTTCCGAATGGCAATCCGGCACGATTCATTTTTGCAACAGCTGAAGGAGGTGTTTCCGGATGGAACTCTGGTAACACTGCAGTAAGGATGATAAATGATCCAGGCGATGCTTATCTGGGTATCGCTTTAGCTGCTGACGCTGGTAATAATTATTTGTATGTAGCCAATTTTTCCGAAGGTGAGATCGAGGTATTTGACAAAGATTGGGCTGAAGTGGAAGACAAACCATTTGTCGATCCAAATTTGCCAGCCGGTTATTCACCATTTAATATTCAGGCTATTGATGGTAAATTATACGTGATGTATGCAAAAGTAGATCCTGAAGAAGGAGAGGAAGAAGCAGGCAATGGTCTTGGATACGTTGATATTTTTAATCCGGACGGTTCATTAGTAAAAAGGTTTATTTCTAATGGGCAACTAAATGCTCCATGGGGTATCGCAAAAGCTCCGGCTGGATTTTGGGGTGAAGGAAGTAGTACTTCAGATGTTTTCCTGGTTGGAAATTTTGGTGATGGTCATATTAATGCCTATGCTGACAATGGAAATTTCCTCGGTCAGCTTCGTCAGCATGGTGAGCCCATCGTAATAGAAGGACTTTGGGGCATAGCTTTTGCTCCTGCTACTTCAACAGCATTAAATCGTAACTGGTTGTTCTTCGCTGCTGGTCCTGATGATGAAGAACATGGATTGTTTGGATATATAAAGAAATAGGTAGCGATTTGGCGATTTGAAGATTTGACAAGTCCCTTCCTTGGCCGTTTGCTTTTTTGCAGACGGCTTTTTTTATTGAATAACTTTTTCCTTTCCATCTCAATTTGATAACGATGATAATTTGAACCAACAATAGGATGGCATGATTTTTTATATTCCACAAAAGGTCTTTACCCTGTTTAATATTAATTCTGCGAATGATGAAAAAGATTTTGTGTGGTACTGCGGCAATAATTATGCATCTATATTTCTTTGCACAGGATGATAGTTTAAGAGTCTCAGGGAATGATACATTGCGGTCCCCGGATACATCAATTGAGAAATTTCCAATAGTAAAATCGAGTAGAAACAAACCGGTATATAAGCTCAAGCCTTCTGTTGATATTCCTGTTTTTGCTGTTACTGCAGGTTGGTCAGCCTATGCATTTACCAAAATATACAGTAAGGATACTTCCACTATGGAAAAAATTATGAGTCTTGATGTAAACGATATAAATGGGTTTGATCGTTGGGCTGTGCGCCCATATTCCGAAAGTATTGGAAACGTAAGTAATTATATTTTTTATGGGGCAATACCGCTACCTATACTTTTTGTAATAGGTAAAGAAACAAGAAAAGATTTTTTCAAGCTTTCATTTTTATACCTGGAAGCCATGTCAATAACTGGTCTGCTGTATACAGGATCTACATATTTTACTAACCGGTACAGGCCGTATGCTTATAGTGAAGAAACACCTATGTCATGGCGCACAAGGGGAGGAGCAAAAAACTCGTTTTATGCTGGTCACGTTGCTCTTGTTGCTACTTCAACTTTTTTTATGGCAAAGGTTTATGCAGACTATTATCCTGAGTCAAAGGTAAAATGGCTAATGTATGGACTAGCTGGAACTGCTACAGGTACTATGGCTTACCTAAGGCACAGAGGTGGGTTTCATTTCCCATCAGATATACTTTTAGGAATAACACAAGGAACTCTAACAGGGATATTGGTTCCACATTTTCATAAACATAAAATAATAAAGGATCCAAGCCTAAGTATAATGCCTTATACTAATGGAGTGTCAACAGGGTTTGCTTTAAACTATAAGTTTAAATGAGACTAGTTAGGTTCTTCCAAAAGCTTTTTAAGGGAGGCCAACATCATCTTCCAATTTTTTTCTGAATGATCTCTTGTTTTTTCATCAGGATTATTATCCTGTGTTAATGTGACCATAGTTTCATTATCTTTTCTTGCAAGATCGATCGTTACTGTATGATAATTTTGAGGGTTATCATGAAGCCCGGAAAGAGGGCTATAGTGGCTGTATTGTAATTTTTTTTGATCTTCAATTTGCAGAATTTTTCCTTTGTCTTCATAGCTTTTTCCTTCCCATTCACCTTTCCAAACTATTTTACTTCCTTCTTTCCAGTCAGAAACAACCGTTGTTCCAAACATATATTTCTTTATCATTTCAGGGTTAGTCAATGCATTCCAAACTTTTTCTGTTGGTGCATGAATTGTTGTTTCTGCTTTTGCAATATGATCTGCTGCTATCATAATTTTATTTTTTTAGAATTGATTAATTAAAATATTCCATTTTCATTCACTGTTTCTAATGGGACCGGCTGTCCCAAGTCCCATAGTTCTGCGATCTTATTATCTTCAAAACGGAAAATATGCACAACAGCTGCACCCGGGTCCCCTGGTTTTTGGCGTACATGCGAATGGGTCGCTACCAGGTCTCCATCTTGTAAAGATCTTTTGATATCACAGATCTTATTTGGATTTTTCATTGCATTGTCTTCCATCGCTACCATCAAGGATTCGCCATCGCCTTTGAAATAAATATTGTGATGCTTGAAATTTTTGCTTACGTATTTGCTAAAAGCTTCTCTTGAATTTCCTTTGGAGGCAAGCATTAAAAAATCTGTAGCTATTTGTTTATGATCACTTGTACTCATGCTCGACTACTTATAGTGAAATAAATTCAATACAAGGTACAATTGCACAAAAACTGCACCAGACGGGAAATAAAAAAGGAGAAAAAAACTATTGACACTTAATTCCTGAAGCATATTGCCACAAAGCTTCTACGTTTTTCTGACTAATGGAAACTCGACCTTCGCTTTCTTTTGCAGCAGTTTCCACAATTCTTTTATTAATACCGTTGTTGAAATTTTGAAACAGGTTATTGACAGAGCCACTTGCTTTTTGATTCATGTCCCAGACTTTGGCAGTTGAAGAACAATTAAAATCAAAGGCAGAAAAACTAATTGTCTTTATTTGTTTAAACCGGTTGGTTTTAAATTGAATTGTTTTGTTTGTAATATCATATACAATACTCCATTTTGTAAAATCACCTTGCGCCACTTCTCCGAGAATATCAAATGCATGGTCAGTTAATGGTTTAGCTATGTTATTTGCATTTAGTTGTTGTATCATTTTACAAGCCTGGCCAAAACGTTCCAATGAATTGTTGCCATTTGAAGATGAATTTTTAACGGACCTCACAGATTCATCATACGTATTATTTGTAAGAACAGGAAAACTAAGGTCACTTCCTTTATGCACAACCATTTTGCCATATAGAAATTCAATAGTTGCTACTTTACCATTTGCATCTGCTACCAGGTAATGAAGTGGAGTGGTGCCGGTAGGTGATATCCGGAGTTTTTTATCTGTTTCAATTATTTCATCAATGGTTATGCAATTGTCTAACTGGTATTGTATCCATTGCAACACACCGATAGCGGGCCTGTTATCCGCTGCCGGATATTTTGTTTCATCTAGCCACATCAATTCTACCACCAATCCCTTTTCATTCATTCCCCCGGTTGGAAATTCTTTGCCATATTGATTAAAAGTAATGCTGCTGTATTTTGATACCCAACTTATGGTTTCTCCATTTTCTGTTTTCATAGATATTTTTGATAAGCCTTTCAGGTTTGTGCAAACCATCCCTGCATCGGTAACCCAATCATAGTTGCGACCAAAAACCATTTGCCCGTTTTTGTTTATGAAAAAAGTAGTACAGGCATATGAAAAAGAAATAGGTAAGAGGATGAATAGAAGGGCAATTATCTTTTTCATAAAAAAGATTTAGAAAACTAAATTATTCTTTCTACCGGGTATAAAAATTAAAAACTATATGAATGGAAGGATCTTTATTTTATTCCAAGCTTTTCTATGAGATAAATGAGTATTAACGGATTTTTAGATTTTCCGGGGGTTTAAGTAAATGATGATAGTATAATATTTTTGAAAAATATCTTATCGCAATGAAGGATCATTAAAAGTATCACCTTGCTTCATATCGCCTGTATCAAATCCTTTTTTAAACCAATAGATACGTTGCTGTGATGTGCCATGTGTAAATGATTCAGGGACTACATAACCTTGTGACTCTTTTTGTAACCTGTCATCACCAATAGAATTAGCAGCATTTAAGGCTTCATCAATATCACCTGCCTCTAAAATGTTTTTCATTTGTTGTGCATGATGCGCCCAGACACCGGCTAAAAAGTCAGCCTGTAGTTCAAGCATCACAGAATATTTATTGTATTCTTCACGACCCATTTGCTGGCGCAACCTGTCCATCTTATCAGATATGCCTAATAGCTTTTGTATATGGTGACCAACTTCATGAGCTACTACATAAGCCATGGCAAAATCTCCTGGCGCATTAAAACGTTCTTCGAGCTCCTGGTAAAAAGAAAGGTCAATATATAATTCCTGGTCACCTGGGCAATAGAACGGGCCGGAAGCTGAACTTGCCATACCACATGCAGACTGAACGCCATCACGGAAAAGAACAAGTGTTGGGTGCTGATAGCGGCTACCTTGTTGTGCAAATAAATTGTCCCACACATCTTCGGTGTATCCTAAAACAACTTTTACAAATTTTGCACGTTCATCTTCGGCTGCTTGTTGTTCGGGTGTTAGTTGCTGGGTTTGACCGGGTAGTTGAATCTGGGGCATTGATCCGTCATCAGTTCCTCCACCACCAAGCAGTAGGCGAAGTACGATAACAATCACGCCAATGATACCACCACCAGCGGCAATGCCGCCTGCTGAAACACCACGACGGTCATCTACATTTGAGCTTTCTCTTCCACCTATCCAACGCATAAATAAAAATTATTAGGTGATTAATAAAGTTAGATACAAGTATAGATATAAGATAAAAAACCCTGCCAGATTTTTTAAACATAACGGGTAAGAAAAGAAGTGTTCCTGTTGACTATTGGTTTACTAAAAATACTTGCCCGTTTTCTTTCAGCCAATTTAGAACTGAAATTTCACTTTTAACCTGTTCGGGCAATTTATTCACCAGCATTTCTTCTAATCCCCGAACATGGTCTTCCGAAAACTTGTCGGTTTGCGAAGCATAGAGATTAATGATAAAAAGTAATTGATTCCCGTTTTGGCGGTCAAAAAGTCGGCGGCTTGGTGTGCCATCAAATATGAATTCATCTGTCCAGTTATAGTTATTAACGGAACTTAGGTGTTCTTTTGAGAAAAGCATTTGCCAAAGGTAACTATTATTAACAATTATGTTGAAATGAGCCTATTTAAGTAGTGTCTCCCAATTATTTTTTTCTTTTTAGTAATGTGGTTTTTTTCTTTTGATCGCTGCCGATCAAATAACCATAAGGTTTTAGCGAAGGAATATGATCGCAAATGATCTTCACAATTGCCAACAAAGGAATGGAAAGTACCATTCCCGGAATTCCCCAAACTAATTCACCCAGCACAAGAATGATGATTGTAAATAAGGGATTGATATTTACTTCAGCACCTACAACGAGAGGTTCCAGGAGATAGGTTTGCAAAAACTGGACTATAAGATAAGTAACTACAACTCCGAGCACCATTTCAGTGCCGCCACCCTGGATGACAACCATTAAAATAGCGAGCAGGGTGCCGGTAAGATTTCCGATAAATGGTATTATCTCTAATAGTCCGCAAATAATAGCAAACAGCACAGCGTATTTAACACCAACGATTGAAAAACCAATACTATACATGATCCAAAGGCAAGCTATCATCATACCAAGCCCGGTTATGTATTGCTGCGAGACTTTCTCTATATCGTGAATGATCGTTTCAGCATTTTTCTTTTGCTGTGAAGTAATGAGTTGCAGCACAAAAGTTTTTAGGCGGCTGCGGTAAAACATGAAAAGAAAAATATAAACCAGCACTAAAATAAAATCAACAACAAATCCAGTAATAGAAGATCCTAAATTGGATAACATGCCACCACTTTCCTTCGCCTGTTCAGTTATTATTTTTTCCTGCTGTTTTTTCGAAATTCCGAAATTGCTACCAATATATTCTTCGATCTCGCTGATCATTTTCCGCACCTTGTTTTCAATATCTGTTGATTCAGTAGTAAGGTCGGTTATCTGCCAACTAATGAGCCAGATAATCCCTATTATGAGAGCTAGAAAAATAATAATACAAAAGAGGATCGAAAAGCCTTTCGGTATTTTTTTGCTTTCAAACCAGCGGCTTAATGGTAAAAAAAGCATAGCAAGCAAACCACCAAAGCAAAGAGGCACTAAAAATGGTTTGGCGTAATAGATCGCTGCAACAATGAGGAAAGCAAGCAGCAAAAAAAACACAACTTTCTGCAAAGCGGAAGTTTGAAGCATATTGAAAATTAATAAAACTGATGCCGAAGGTTAAATAACCAGAAAGTAAAGTGGGGAGTATCGATTTCTATGTGGTAATATTTACCCATTCATACAAATCGACATTGATGGTCTGATAATTGTTTTATAGGTATAAAATTAAAAAGATATGAAAAAGCTATTATTTCTATGTGGAACAGCAGTTATGATTTTTACATCTTGTAAGAGGGAAAGATATTATGATCTTACTGCAGGAAAATATGTAACACTTGAAAAAGATGAAAAGACAGGACGCATGATAAATACGGAAACAGATAAGCCTGTTTATATTTATGTTGATAGAGAAACAAGGGATACTATTTATGGCGCAACTGGTGATGTGGTTAATGGACATGTAGTAGTAACAAGTGATGGCAAATATGATATTGATGATGAATACAAAATAAAGTATGGCGATTATAAAAAGAAAGTGGATGGCGATGAAGTAAAGATCAAAGATGGTGATACAAAAATAAAAATAGAGGATGGCGAAAAGAAAGTGAAAAAGGATGATTAAAATAAGGTTGTAAAATATCTAAATGGCTGCACATGTGCAGCCATTTATTTTATGAGTTGATGTCAGGAAAGTGAATGACTCCAGGTAAGGTTATATTTTCCTTTTGTCGGTTTGATACATGTAAACAAAAAGCTGGTGACAAAGGAAGTGTGTTTAGAATCGTTTTTATCCGAAACATCTATACCGCCGCTTGCAAGAACTTCTATGGATGAAGTTTCTAATGCTTTCCAGCCGGGCTGAACTTGTTGTAAGGAATAGCCTATATCAACATTACATTCAGCTAATTTTTCCACTAAAATTTGAAGTAAATCGGGTTCTTCCAATGTAGCGATAATAGCAATTGCAGACCCGTTTCCGTTGTTGGATGGTTTTTTCATAAGGAGTGATTTTCAGTTTTTACAGGTACGGAGTTTTTTTAGAACGTACGAAGCTCAAATTTATTGGGTAAAATTAATATTAACCAATAAATTTTTGAACTCCCCAAATAAGCCAATCCTGTTTGTCCTTTATTTTACTGCCAATGTAAGCGCCATAGTAGCCCAGTTAGTTCCTGCCGCAGAAATGAATTGATCTTTGTCATGTGGAAATCCATTCTGGACAAAAGGAACAAAAGGAATGGAACGGGATTTCACTTTCCACGATCCATCCTCATATTGTGTTTTTAATAAAAAAGCAATTCCTTTTTCAAAAGCAGGGTCATTGGTTTTTAATTGTCCTGTTTCATACAATGCATATAACGCCTGGCCGGTTGCATAAGAATCACTTTCTAAAGTTGGCAATTGTGACCATCCTCCGTCTTCATGTTGTGTAGCCAATAATTTTTTTGCCTGCTGATGAATAAAATTTTTATCACCATTGATCCACTTAAGTCCCAGTAACTGAAAAATTCTTTCTTCATTGTTTTCAGGAATTGTTTTTATCATCCATGTACGGGCCTTTTCTATGCGTTGATCTATTTCTGGTTTTAATGAAGGTGGCGAATAATATTGCAAAGCCGACACCATAAGTGCAGTAGCAGAAAAAGCATAATATTCTAATGGCGGCCGTGGGTTAGGACTTACCCATGAGCCATCATAAATTTGACGTTGCATTAAATTCTTCACCAGCATCTCGATCAGTTTGTTTGATTTGTATTTATTAGCCCATAATGCCCACAACTGGTAACCACTTGACATGACGATAGCAACGGGGTCACCGTTTTGCGACAGTACATCTTTTCTCGATCTTATTACGCTATTGACAGAATCAAAGATCTCGTTAAGAATGGTGTCATTGACAGTAAAACCTTTTTCTTTTGCCAATGATAAACTCACTGCTGTCAGATCCTGGTGATGACATGATTGGCATCCACCTGCATTTTCTAAAAATAGATGACTGCTGGTTTGTAATAAAGGCAATGTTTTATTCACTGCCTTTTTAATGTCTTCCTGGCTATTGATCCTGCTTTCCCTTGTTACGGTTGTAAATGCAGCTATTACAGTAACAATTGCTGATAGAACCAACCATTTTTTCATAAAGAAAATTTTTTACGAAAGAAATTATTTTGCTCCTGCTTTTTTTAATAATGCAACCGTTCCTGTGTTACCTTTTTGTAAAGCCCATGAAAGAGCCGTTGAGCCATCCTCTGCTTTTATATTTACATCAGCTCCTTTATCTAACAAAGCTTTTATGATATCAACATTATCATGTTCGTTGTAAACCGCCCACATCAATGGGGTGATCCCCCGTATCCCTTTCAGATCGATCTTTTTTGCTTTTTTCAATATTGCTTTTACTGATACAAGATCATTGTAAGTGACCGCGGATGATAAAGCGGTTAATCCAAAAGCACCGACCAGGTCAGGGTCAGCGCCTCTTTCTAATAATTGAATCACAACCGGAGTATTTACATTGAATGTTGCATTAAGCAATGCTGTTAAAGAATCACTGGTGAGTGCATCAATATTAATTCCTTTATCAAGCAATAATGATATTGTAGCTGTGTCGCCGAATAATGCAGCTCTTATCAATGCATTTTCTTTTCTTTCATTTACAGCAAGAGCGTTTGCGCCTTTATCAAGCAGCAATTTTACAGCGTCATATTTTCCATGCCCAACTGAGGCGATGAGTAATGGAGTATTACCAGACTTTGCTTTTGCATTTACATCTGCCCCATGTTGTATCAGCAATTTCATTTTTGCAAGATCGTGTGCGGCCCACATCAATGCCGTTTCATCAATTTTATTCTTTGCATTTACTTTACTGCCTTTTTCAATTAATAGTGCCATGCAATCAACGGAAGAATAAAGTGTCGCATACATCAGTAAGAGATCACCATCTTCATCAACACTATTCGGATCAGCCCCATTCTCAAGTAATGTCTTTACCTCTTTCAGATCGTTATTCTTTACAGCAACAAATATTTTTGTAGAAGAAGTTTGCGCATTCAATTCAAGAATGCTGCTAACGCATAAAAAAATGATCAATCCAAGTTTACGCATGAAATATTGGTATGTACTAAAGCTAAATCAAATTTTGAAATTGCAGCCAGTTTATTACAATTTATCTGTATGTTTTCGTGCTTTGATCATGTTACTAACCCTGTAGAGCTGAATGATATTTAAAATAATTATGACTACGATGACATAGCCGAGTGTATCATAATGTTGTAACGGACTTGTTTTTGTTTTTTGGACAACGATCATACCTCCAACAGCCGCAGCTATACCACCGGCAATTTGTTGTAACGATGAATTAATGCTCATGAATGCGCCACGGTCCTGCATTTTTGGCAAAGCAGATACCAACGCCATTGCCGGAACTATCCGGCTCATGATCGCTGTCATCATCAAAATATTCAGCGTAATAATAAGATAGAATGGAACAGGAGTAAGATTTGTATAGATCACAATGATCACCATCATGCTAAGTGCTGCCACAGTAAATAATTTTGCTTTATCTATTTTATCACTAAGCTTTCCGATCAATGGCATTACAATAAGAGCAGCAATGCCGCTGGCCATAAACAAAAGAGGAAGTTGCTCATACGATACATGCAGGTTATTTACTGCAAATGCGCTACCCCATGGCATCATCATAAAACCACCAATTGATAGTAATGCGGTCAATAAAAAACCAGTGCGGTAATCCCGAAGCCGGAGTGTATGCCATAAATGTTTAATAGCCGTCTTTTCAGTTTTTAGTTCGAGATGTTTTGTAATTGGGCGCATTTGTAACATTACCGATATCCAAATGATCGTAGCTAAGACAACGATCATAAGAAATGGTGATTGCCATCCCCAATGGTTAGCAATATAAAGACTGATTGGTATACCCAATACCTGGCTTGCGCCAAAACCCATTTATATAAATCCCATTGCTCTTCCGCGTTGATGCAATGGAAAAAGATCAGCAATGATTGCCATAGAAATAGAACCGATCACTCCACCAAACAAGCCAGTTATTATTCTTGCTGCGATCAGCAAAACATAACTGTTAGCTAACCCACAAAATAATGTGCCGGCTATAAAACCTACATAAAAGAATAACAACAATTTTTTACGATCGAACCTGTCAGCAAAGCCTGCAGTTAATAAACCGGAAGTGCCGGCGCTGAAAGCATATACCGATACGGCCAAACCAAATTGCTTTGTATTAAGCTCCATTGATTTCATCAGCATATCACCAAGCGGGGACATGACCATAAAATCGAGTACAACTGTAAATTGTGTGAGGGCAATCAACACGATGACCAATGCCTGGTAACGTGTAAATTTATTTTCAATAGTTGCAGTTTTCGTATCCATTGGTTTTCAAAAATAGTCAATTCGAAATGGAAGAAGATAGTAAGGAACTAAGAATTGTGGTTACTGATTTTTAAATAAACGGATCTTCCAGTTAGCAGCTTTGTACAATTCTATTTCAAATGTATGGCTGTCGGAAAGTGTGCCGAATAGTTTACAGGGGAAAGATGCTAGTTCTAAAGTAACATAGCTTTTAAAAGAACTCTCGTATTTAGATCTTGTTTTTAAAATGCATCCAGTAGGAGAAGTAATATTGTTAAGCAGCAGTACAAAACCATTCGCGGTGCCATTTGGTGAACCGCTATTAGTTCCGATCTCAAAAGTTATAGTGTTGCCGCTGGTTTTAGAGGGTGTGATCTCAGTCAGATCAAACTGTTCAGTGGTACTGAAAGAATAAGTTGTGTATTTGATTCCTTTGAATTGGTCTCCACTCCAGTAACCTTTAATAACACTATCTGGCATTGGCTTTCTTATATAATGCATTTCTCCCTTTCCTTCCTTAATTCCATCCTGGAAATTTCCATCGTAATATTCATTTTGACTATAATAATAGATGCCTGTTCCATTTGGCATGCCATCTTTAAATGCGCCTACATAGTGATAAACTCCAGTAGCGTCACCGTTTCCATTCGCTAATCCATTTTTACAGCCACCAGTATAGCGACCAACAAGCCCTTTAGTGATTACTTTGCACGATGAACTGTCTTGCTGTGCATAGATAACTGAATAGCTGAGTATGTTGCTGAAAATAAGTGCAAACAAAAAAATAGGTTTCATAAATGAATTGTAAGTTGATGACCAGGAATGAGTCGTGACGAAAATTAGGAATTTTTCTTAATACTTCATTATGGTTAGAAACACTTAGCCTTCTTGTATTACTATCGTGTGTAAGCAACCACATACTAATAAAAAAACATAGTTTAGCGTATAAATTCTTAATGTTGAAGATGTCGGTTTTGCGCCATATACCCTTGCCATTTTTTTTAAGATCAATATTTGTTTTTTTTGCTTTGGCATCTAACTTTTCTATAAAGGCACAACTATGTTCTGGCAGTTTAGGTGACCCTGTAGTAAATATAACTTTCGGATCAGGTGGAAGTAATTCCGGTTATACAGCAACCAATGCATACATATATACCAGTTCTTTCTGTCCTGATGATGGCTATTATACAATTACAAACTCTACCGTCAATTGTTTTGGAAGCACATGGCATTCTGTGAGATCAGATCACACGGGCAATGGGGCATTTTTGCTTGTTAATGCAACGTTTACCCCTGGTGATTTTTTTGTTACCACTGTTAATAACCTTTGTCCAAACACCACTTATGAATTTGCAGCCTGGATCATGAATGTGATCACTCGTTTTAATGTCATCAGGCCCAATATCACTTTCAAAATAGAAACCACAAGTGGCGTTGTGCTACAACAATTTTCAACCGGTGATATTATTGAATCCGCTTTTCCCGTATGGAAGCAATACGGATTTTATTTTACTACGCCGGCAACTAATAATGGAATTGTTTTGCGAATGACAAACAATGCACCGGGCGGTATAGGTAATGATATTGCTTTAGATGATATTACTTTCCGACCCTGTGGCCCGAATGTTACTTCTGCAATACAAGGATATTCCGATACAGTTCATATATGTGATGGTAATACAAACTTATACACTCTTACATCATCTGTTTCTTCTGCCTATATTTCTCCCGTTTATGTGTGGCAGGTAAGTACAGATACAGGAATAACATGGAAAGATATTCCCTCTGCTAATTCACTTACCTATTTGCGCAATCCTACAACTGCAGGAATATACTGGTATCGGCTTGCTGTAAGTGAACAAAGTTCTGCAGGAATACTCGGTTGCCGCATTGCATCTAATTATGTAGTAATAAATGTTCATGCGGGGCCAATGGTAAATGCGGGTTCGGACAGGGTAATGTTTAATGGTGAGAATGTAACTCTTGATGGAACTATAACAGGAGAGAATCCTGTTTTTTATTGGGGACCACCTGATAATTTAAGCGATATAAATATTCTTGACCCGGTGGCATCACCTTCTTCGGAAAAAAAATATACACTTTATGCTACATCTTCTTTTGGTTGTAAAAATGAAGACGAAATGACGTTAAAAGTAGTAGCGGGAATTTTTGTTCCAACTGGCTTCACTCCAAATGGAGATGGTAAAAACGATCATTGGCATATTCCTTTTCTTGACCCAATGCTCGGCGCAACAGTAAGGATTTATAATCGCTACGGGCAAGTGGTTTACCAGGTAGAAAGTAAAACTGTTGATTGGGATGGTTCTTTTAACGGAAAACCGCAAGCGACAGGAACTTTTGTTTATTATATCAGTTTTAAAAACGGACGAAAGGATATGAAAGGTACACTTACACTGATTAGGTAAGGATCTTTTTCAGTATGTAAAAAATGTTATTCGAAAATTTTTACAATACATGTGAGAACAGCCTCGCTATTCTTTCAGGTAATTGTTTGTAGGCTGGCCGCTGGCACCAGGCATCCCTATCAATTTTTTCGGCATCTTCAAGATCTTTAAAAAATACTGTACGTAATTGTTCGGAAAATTTTCGGTCATACAGCATTACATTCACTTCAAAATTTAATTCGAAACTCCTGAGATCCATATTTGCTGTTCCTATAATGGATAAATTTCCATCAGCGACCAATGTCTTTGCATGTACAAATCCTTTTTGATACATATAGATATCAACGCCTGCACAAAGAAGATCCTCGTAATAAGATTTAGAGGCTGCATTTACCAGCCTTGAGTCAGCTACACCCGGTACTAACAATTTTACTGAAAGGCCACTTAACGCTGCAATTCGTAATGCTTGCAGTATGCTATCTCCCGGAATAAAATAGGGCGTTGTAATGAGTATTTCTTTTCTTGCGAGATAGATAGCCTGTAATAAAGAAAATAATATCGAAGGCTGAACCGAATCCGGGCCACTTGCAGCAACCTGTAAAAAACAATCATCTTTGCTATCTGGGGAAACCGAGAAATGAAATTTTTCTGGTGCCAAAACTTTACCACTGCAAAAATTCCAATCGGCCAAAAAAAGATATTGCAAATAAAAAACTCCCGGTCCATCAATACGAAGATGAGTATCTCGCCAAAATAATTTATGGGACCCGTTGTTGATATATTTATCGCTGACATTTATGCCACCTGTAAAACCAATTTTGCCGTCTATTACAATGATCTTTCTATGGTTCCTGTAGTTAAGCCGGTTTGCCAAAAGATAGAAATGCACTTTTTGAAAAGGATAAATTTCTATACCTGCTTTTCTCATTCTTTCCTCGGTCCTTTTCTTGATATTCGGACTCCCAAAATCATCATAAATGAAACGAACCTTCACTCCTTCGTTTGCTTTTTGTATAAGTAACTCCGCAACTTGTTCCCCAATCTCATCCCACTCGTAGATGTAATATTCAATGTGAATGTGATGTTTTGCATTTCGTAATGCTTCCATTACTTCCGGAAATTTTTCTTCGCCATTTAATAATAGCTTCACCTTGTTTCTTCGGGTTAATGGACTGCGCAATTCTTTTTCCACCATAACCGCCAGTTCTCTATTATTTTCTACCGCCAGGTCAAAAGGGGAGATCGTTTCTTTCACATAAATTTCCATTTCCTTTTTCAGCCTGTTCAACATTTTTTCATCGTCTAAAGATTTTCTGCTGTACAATTTTGTCTTCCAGAAGTTGATACCAAATAATATGTAGAAAATAATACCGCCAATTGGTATAAAAAGGATCAACAAAAGATAGGCCATCGTTTTGGTAGCACTCCTTGTTTCATAAATGACGCGGAGACAAACAGCGATAACGATAGCTATATAAACGGCCCCAAAAATATAAAACCAATCCATAGTTGTCAGTTGAATTTAAATTTTAGCTACGCCACAAAACGATATTACAGAAAGTTACGGGTTTAAAAAATGTATAGCGGGATTATCCAATCAAAAAGCTGGCCTGAGTTTAGCAAGCATACTATGATCCAGCAAAGTATTTACGATCAATAATTTTGTTTCTGAACCACTGCATTCGGAAATTCACATTCATTTAGCACGTCAGGATAAATTAGTATTTTGTATTTCACTTTCTGGCAGATAGCCGTAGGCTTATAATTATCAAATATTTTTTATGAGCAAACAATTTTTTCTCCTTGCCGGTCTGTTGTTTATAGGCTGCACAAAAGAGATCAATTGTCATAATAAAAGTAAAACTATTACTGAAGAGGAGGCCACTGATAAAAACGGTTCCCCTAAGCCAATCGACTATAATAATTTTACAATTCGACAAGGTCAGCATTACTGTGATCAGAATGGTCTGAAGTCAGTTAGAACTTCTGAGATGAAATTCATGGTTAAATTTGATAGCTCCGCTATTTATCAAACTGTAAGTTCCGAAAATCAATATGATATTAATAAGCTATGGGGCTTTACCGAAGGGATCAATAATCAATACAACAGTGCCCGCATTGGCTGGTCATGGAATAATAATGCTTTACGATTGTATGGTTATGTACATGCTAATGGCGTTCGTCATTACCAGGAAATTACTTCAGTTACTATTGGTTCCCATATAACATGTAGTATAAAACTCGCAGACAATACTTATTTATTTTCTGTCAACGGAATTTCTATTAGTTTGCCACGAGGTCCTTCTTCAACGCAAGCCAGCGGCTACCAGCAATATCCTTATTTTGGAGGTGATGAAACTGCCCCACATTTGATCACTATAATGATTAAGCCTTTATAGATTTGGTGTGGTTTAATGATGCGTAACTTTACAGGAATTAATTTGAAGTATGCAATTATTTGTTGAGAAAAATTCGGTGGTTAGAAAGATCTGGGGTAAGAGCGACACTGTGCTATTTATTTTTGCTGGTGCCTCTGCAGAATTTGCTCTTAATAAGGCTGTGGACTGGCTTTACTTTACCGGTAAACTACCCGCAGATCCTTTAGGTCGACTATTCTCCACGGTTAGCTATGCAAGAAAGATCGTTTTTGCATCAATGGATGAAGCCATTAAAGCAATTGATATCATGCGGCAGATACATACTGCCGTTGAAAAAAACCGGGGCTCTACTATACCAGACTGGGCTTACCGTGATGTCCTTTTTATGTTGATACATTATTCCATTGCATCATACGAACTGCTCGAAAAAAAATTAACAGGTGAAGAAAAGGAAGAAGTATACAATGTCTTTTACCGTGTTGGCTCAAGGATGGGATTGAAAGAGCTGCCACCTACATATATTGAATGGCTGCCAGTAAGAGAATCACATTTATTAGCAGACCTGCAAAAGAGTAATTACACTGCCGATCTTTTTAAACAATATAAAAAGCATCTTGGCGCCATGCGGTTTAAAGTGCTGATCGAAGGACAAAAATTAGTTGTTCCGGCCAGAGTAAAAGAATTGTTGCAGTTCAGTGATTTTTCGTTGCTTACACCTGTAGTGCCACTGTATAAGATCAGCAGGCTGATGAAAATGGACTGGCTTCTGAAAAACATTCTACTACCATCAGATTATAAAGATCAAATAAACGAACTGGATGTGCACGAGGAGAAAAGCTAAGATTTTTATTTATCAATGATCTTTATAACACACTCTGTCCGAAAGTAAGCAAATTGTTATCCGGGTCAAGTAAGGAAAATTCTTTTTGTCGCCAGGGTTTGAGTTGCAAATGCCCTGCTTCGGGCATATTTATTTTTTTGTCTAAGGCCAACTTGTACCATTCATCTACGTTACCTGTTCGGATATATACCTGCCCGTAATTTTCTTTTGGATCAAGGTCTTTAAATTCAAAAAAATGAATTTGAATATTGTCTTTCTGCATCATTAGGTAACCATCATAATCAGCACTGCCGAATTCCTGGAAACTTAACTTATTTAAATAGAAATCCCGTGTAACTGCTTTATCACGCATAGGCAGTTTTGGATTAATGTCTGTAAGCATGTTTTTTTGAATTTAACCACTTTAATGAGATCAAAAGTAGAAGAAATTTCTTTTTAAAATTGCCAAGCAACTTTACACTTTTGAGAAGAACAAGCCCTCTTTCAAAAGGTAATGAAATATCCTGTTAAACGTCTTGGGTTGACGTTTCAAACAAACAAGTGTTATTCTTAAAAAAGATTTATCAATATGAATATTCAGGCGATGGCGTTTTGTATTGTCGGTTCAAAATATTTCTTTCCTGGGGATCTCTTCGTGAACCAAGTTCTAATTCAATTTGCCTGATCCTATTGTTGCATTGGGTACATTCTTCCACACTTGCATCATCACCGATCAACTTATAATACGATATTGTTTCCTTCGCCAATAAATTCACAAGCTGTGTAGGCTGAAAATCCTGAAGTTCTTTCATAAAAAGGTATTTGATAAAAAGAAAATAACAAAAATTGTGCAAGAAGAAATTAAGCCCCTCAAAAAATCATGAGGGGCTTAACTAATACTGATCAATTCATTTTAATAAATTTCATTTTACCGTGAGCTTTTCCATTTGCTGAAATTGCCTGTACATAATAAATACCAGCAGCAAGGTTACCAACTGAAACTGATAATTGATCGCCTTCAATAGCCATTACATTGGAAATTCTTCTTACAAGAGTTCCGTAGCTATCATAAATTAAAACTGAAACAAGGTTTGGATCTGAAATGGATGTCCATCTAATAACAAGGTTCTGATTGAATGCTATCGGGTTGGGGTACAAGCTGAATTTTATTGAAACATTTTTGCCGTCATCATTATTCTCACTCGGATGATGAAGATCGGTACAACTTCCAAGGTCTGCTCTAATCACAGGTGGGAGGCCTGTTGATTTATTTAAATCAACATAATCACCTGAATAATTAAAGGAATTGCCTGTTCTTGGAATTACTCCAACAGTTCCATCAGTCAATAGTATTAAAAACCTGCCTTCATTGGTAACCATAACACCTGACGTTTCTGCATTATGCATTTCAACCTTATCATTACAATGCAATTTGTAAGAATTTGGTGAGTTTGGTCCGCCGACAGGTCTTAGTTCAAGCATTTGTCCCCTGAATTGGTTATCACCAGCTAACTTATAAGTGGCATAAGTAAAGAATGTTCTTGTAACAGGGTGATAAAAAAGATCTTTGATTCCACTATTTATTGGATCATTATTAAGGCTGCTGATAAAATCTTTGCAAGGATTTCCAGACCAATCCACTTCATAATAAACAGGTGTTGGCGTCCCGGTAACCGTGCTTGCATTCGGGATCTTGCCTAACCACAATTTATCTATCACTAATCCACTTGGACTGTTACCAACTTTTGTTGTAACAGCAGTAAAATAAAAGTTATCATTATTATCCATTGTACCGGCTGCAGAATTCACAAAGCTTGGTGTAAGAATCGAATTTTGTGGTGGAGGTTGTATAACGCCCATTAATGTTACGTTGTAAGCCGCATCAGTCTTTACAAACCTTGCAGTGTTTAATGAACCTTCGAAAGCCATTCCATATATAAGTCCATCAATTTTGTTCACACCTATTCCATTTATCTGTAGCGGTAAAGAAGTACCGGGATAAAACAGAGGGCCGCCAGGAAGAAGAGTGAGTGCACCCGTCGTTCCATTAACTGTATAGATCGAATAAGGGTTTGTGATATCTGCATTCGTGCCAGCTCTTACTACAGCATAATTCACCGGGCAACTTATAGTAGTCGGCGGCACAGTATTCGGCGACCCTTGTCCACAACTTCCCATATCACCACGAAGTGGATTTGGAAGTCCTGTTCCGGAATTTGTAGTGATCATTGTGAATCCACCTGTAAAGCCAGTACTTGCATTTCCATCCACCATTCCAAATGATCCATCTGTAAACAGAACCGTGAACTTGCCTGTTTTATCGATCAATGTTCCTGAAGTTTCTGCTGTGTGTGTATTAACAATAGCATTACAAACAAGACGATAGCGAAGCGGTGATGATCCCGGTATGGCAACTAATTCAAGTACCTGTGCAGAAAAATTTATTGCTCCCGGCAATTTATAAGTTGCATATGTAAAGAAGCTATTTGTTCTTGAATTGTAACTGAAATCTTTTAAACCGCTATTATTGGGATCGCTTGTCAAGCTTGAAACATAGTTTGCACAATTTGCTCCACTTACATCTACTTCGAAATATTCAACTACAGGCGGACCTGTTACCATTGATTGTGTATTCGAAATTTTTCCAAGGTAAAACTTATCAAATGTTGGAGTGGGTAATGGATTAAATGTAAATGCGCTGAAGTAAAAATTTCCGGATGTATCCATATCACCAGCGGCTGGATTTACAATTCCTATCACGCCGCCGCCTGAAGCAGGAGAAGGAATAGCACCAAGATCTGTTGCGCCATAGTTTGAACCGAGTCTCATAAAACGAGCTGTTGTTGTAGTGCCGTCAAAAGCAATTCCATAAATAAAACCATCCTTTCTGCTAACTCCAATACCATTCACTTGTAAGTTCTGGGTTGGATTCGTAGGATCTTTATAAGGACCACCAGGCACCAATGTCATTGCACCTGTGGTATTATTAACGTTATATAAAAAATATGGATTTGTTATATCCGCATTTGTTCCTGCCCTCACAATTGCTACATCAACATCCGGGCAATTTGTAAATGGAGTTACAGTAGTAGACGGTGGGATATTTGGCGAACCTTGTCCACAACTTCCCATATCACCACGAAGTGGATTTGGAAGCCCGGTTCCGGAATTTGTAGTGATCATTGTGAATCCACCTATAAAGCCAGTACTTGCATTTCCCTCTACCATTCCAAATGATCCATCTGTAAACAGTACTGTGAACTTGCCTGTTTTGTCAATCAATGTTCCTGAAGTTTCTGCTGTGTGTGTATTAACAGTAGCATTGCAAACAAGGCGATAGCGAAGTGGTGATGATCCTGGTATGGCAATTAATTCAAGTACCTGTGCGGAAAAATTTGTTGCTCCCGGCATCTTATAAGTTGCATATGTAAAGAAGCTATTGGTTTTTGAATTGTAACTGAAATCTTTTAACCCGCTATTATTGGGATCACTTGTCAAACTGGAAACATAGTTTCCACAATTTGCTCCGCTTACATCTACTTCGAAATATTGTACGACCGGCGGGCCTGTTACCATTGATTGTGTATTCGAAATTTTTCCAAGATAAAATTTATCAAATGTTGGAATAGGTGTGGGGTTAAATGTAAATGCACTGAAATAAAAATTTCCGGATGTATCCATATCCCCGGCGGCAGGATTTACAATACCAACAAGCCCGGTGCCTGAGGCAGGAGAAGGAATGTCACCCAGGTTAGTGACACCATAGGTTCCGTCAAGCCGCATAAAACGAGCAGTTGTAGTAGTGCCATCAAAAGCTAAACCATAGATAAAGCCATCCTTTCTGCTTACACCAAACCCGTTGATCTGTAAATTCTGTGTTGTGTTTGCCGGATCTTTATATGGGCCTCCGGGCACCAATGTCATTGCGCCGGTAGTTTGATTGACATTGTATAAAAAATAAGGATTTGTGATGTTGGCATTTGTACCAGCTCGTACGATTGCAATATCAACATCAGGACAATTAGTATAAGGATGTGTCGCCTGTGAAAATGCAGTTAGCTGGATAAAAGATATACCTAGAAAGAGTAAAAAAGCTTTCATAATTAAAGATTATGTTCATGATAAATGAGGTTTCGAAATTCAATAGATCAGTGAAGTGGGGAAAAACACGAGGAGGCTTGAAGCAAAAAAATAACAAAAATTATACCGGGTGAAAAGGATATTCACATTTGTAATTTTTAAAAACTTGGATCAGCCTGTGAAGTGAAAAATTATAAGGTAAAAATATTTTTATTTGACAAATGGGTAAGTTGCCTTCAAAAAAAAATATTTTTTATTTGTGCAATGATATTGGGCAATGATAATGTGAGAACATCAGATCAACCATATTGCTATGTATTTGGCCTGCCAAAAAATAAAACATATCCATCGGCATCCATAACTTCATATCTTCTGGCTCAAATCATTTGCATGAGATATTTCTTATTATTCGTTTTGTTAACTTGTCATTCATTGTTTGCTCAGCAGCAAATTGATGAAACAGCCATTTTCAGCATTGGAGGAATAAAACAATATGTCCGCATAAAAGGAAAGGATGTTTCAAAGCCATTGATCCTTTTTTTACATGGTGGACCAGGCGGCTCCCTGATGAAAAATATGGACAAGGTTAGCGGCAAGTTACAGGAGCATTTTGTTGTAGTGCATTGGGATCAAAGAGAGACGGGAGAGACGTTGAAGCTTAATAAATCAATAGAACCATTAACACTTCAGTTATTTTATAATGATACTCATGATGTGATCGATAGCCTGCTTCGAAAGTTTCAGCGACCCAAACTTTATCTTGTTGGCTATTCCTGGGGTTCGGGTCTTGGTTTTTATATTGCAGATAAATACCCGGAACTATTGTATGCTTATATTCCTGTCAGTCCACTGATCGATCAATGGAGAAGCGACAGCATCTCACTGGCCATGCTGAAAAAAGAGATGGCCAATAATGCAAGCAAAGAACTTGCACAAGTAAAAGTTCCTTTTGAAAATCCGACTCAATTATATTATCACCGCAAATGGTTGCGTAAACATGAGGGAAAAAAATTTGTACCGAAAAGTTTTGTGCAATCATGGGCAGTTACATGGTTTGATGTTTTTTTACGATGCTGTGATGTGAACAGGTTCCAAAGTCTCTCGGTAATAAATTGTCCTGTATATTTCTTTGCAGGTGGCAAAGACTATCTTACTAATTATTCTATTACACAAGAATATTTTAATAGAGTTACAGCTCCCAAAAAAGATCTATTCCTTTTTGATAATGCTGGTCACGAGCTACCCGAAACCCATTCTGACGGTTTCCAGGATATTATTATCAAAATGATTCTTACTAAAACTTTTGATCAATGATCATTTGCCCACAGAAAATATTTACACCTCCATCACAACTGATTTATCTGATACACCGAGATTGGACAAATATTTTGTTACGGCATCTATCATTGGAGGCGGTCCACATAAATAAAGTGTATCGTTTGGATGAATTAACTCCTTTAAAATTTGTTCTGAAATAAATCCATGTTTGTATCCATTAATATTTTCTTCAGGAAGAATATTGATAACGTTGCCTCTTAATAAAGTGTTTAGTTCTGTTTCCAGTATAATATCTTTTTTTGTTTTGTTTGCAAAAAGTAAGCGGTTGTTTTCCGTATCGTTTATTGATCTTAAATAACGGAAAATAGAAATAAAAGGAGTGATGCCGGCTCCGCCTGCAATAAACAATCCTTTTCCTTTGAAATGGATCGCTCCCCAAACATCATGAATGATCAGTTCATCTCCCGGTTTAAGATTTAATAAACGATTTGTAACTCCATTGTGTGCCGGATATGTTTTTATAGTAAACTCAAGGTGATCATCTCCGGGCAGGTTGGTAAAAGTAAATGGACGTTTTTTATTGATCCATTCTTTATCATTAATTGCCACTTCTGTCGCCTGCCCGGGAATAAAAGTATAACCTGCTGGTTTTTCAATTTTGATTCCAAGAACATCATGTGTGATCTTTTCAACTTCAAGTACTCTGACTTTATGTGAAGATTCCATTATTGAATTTGTTTTTACCGTGTATCTTTTTATCGCAAATATTTTATTTAGTAAATGCCAGGAATTCATTTTTTATATCCTCCCGCTTAAAAAGACCTTCATACTGTGCGGTAATAGTGCTGCTTTGAATATCCTGTACTCCTCTTGATGATACGCAGAGATGTACTGCGTCAATAATCACTGCAACATCTCTGGTATTCAACACGGATTTTAATTCATTTGCGATCTGTATTGTCAATCTTTCCTGCACCTGTGGACGTTTGGCATAATATTGAACTATCCGGTTGATCTTTGATAAACCAATTACTTTACCAGATGAAATATAAGCGACATGAACCTTGCCCATCATAGGAACAAAGTGATGCTCGCAGTTTGAATAGAATGTTATATTCTTTTCTACCAGCATCTGGTTATACTTATATTTATTTTCAAACAGTGCAATGAATGGTTTTTTTGCCGGATCAAGACCACTGAAAATTTCTTTTACATACATGTGCGCCACGCGGAGTGGTGTTCCTCTCAGGCTATCATCATCCAGATCCAGACCGAGAGTTTCCATGATCTTTTCAAAATGCCAGCTGATAGTTCTTATCTTTTCATCATCTGATTTATCAAAAGCATCTTTTCGAAGCGGAGTTTCATAAGAAGTGCCGATATGCTGTTCACCAATTTCAAATGCCAGGTCATCCAATGAGTGACCATTTTTTTTACCATTGACTATAGTTCCGTTTTTGTTCATAACTAAATTTATTGTTTAAGATTTACTGTGAACAGGAAAGCTCTTTGCAAAACGCTATTCAGCTTGCAAATGATCTCAAGGAGTATGTCATTCCTGGAAAGTTTTTAAAGCGGTTATCTCACTGACCTTCATTCACTCATCGCCGCTTTATACTTTGCAAAGAGCTCTTTGGATTAGAGTTTCAGAGGATAAAAAAGTTACAAGAAAATATTTTCCGGAACTTTGTAACCTTTGAATAACAAAATGCTCTAATCGAAGTATCATGATCGGAATGAACAAAGAGAGGATACCAACATCAGAAATTCTTAATGACGATGAGATCATTGCCAGGATATTGCATGGTGAAAAAGATCTTTATTCGATCATTGTACGTCGTTATAACCAGCGTCTTTACAGGGTTGGCATGTCAATGATAAATGATGATGCAGAGGTGGAAGATGCTATGCAGGTGGCCTATATAAATGCCTACGACAACCTGGCAAAGTTTGCTTTCAGATCAAGTTTTCCGACCTGGCTGACAAGAATACTTATCAATGAATGTTTACTTAGATTAAGGAAAAGAAAAAAATCCATCAGTATGAATGATGAGAATATAGAAAATGTGATGAAACAAGATAAGGGACCTCAAAGTCCTGTCACAGCCACCGTTAATTCAGAGCTGAGATCGATACTTAACGATGCTATCGGCAAATTACCGGAGATATACAGGACTGTTTTTATAATGCGTGAAATAGAGAATATGAATATCGCTGAAACAAAGGAATGTCTTAACATCAGCGAAGTGAATGTAAAAGTAAGGCTGAACAGGGCTAAGGCCTTACTGAGAGATATTCTATCGGCTCAATACAGTAAAGATGATATTCTGCACTTCCATTTAAGCCGCTGCGACCGTATGGTTGATACAGTAATGAGAAGTATCAGTGATTTTTAAAAACAAGTACTATAAAAATACCTGAAGCCGTTCCGAAAGTCGGATGGCTTTTGTTTTTTATACTACCTCTTCCTGCAAAGCCATCTTAAAACCCAGTTGCTGATACATGGAAAGAAAATCAAAATTGTTCCAGGCTTCAACGATCTTGTTATTTTTTATCTTCAGATGAGTCATGCCGCTGAAAGTCACTTTTTGATCATTAGCAGTAGTTGCATTAACAGTGCAGCGGGATGTTTCATAATCTCCTTCGCTGACGGCTTCTTCTACTTCTACATGCACTTGTGGGAATTGTTGTTTGAAACTATCATAAAAAACTTTGAATCCTTCAGGACCTGGAGTATTGACACCTTCAATTCCATGTACGATAGCATTATCATCCAGCATTTCGTCAATTGCATCTTTACGGCCGTTGTTCCAAACTTCCTGGAACCAACGATAGGTAAGTGTTGAATTTTTGTTTGGCATAATAAATAGGTTAATGATGGTTCTTTGAAGGTAGACAATTGGCTTAAAATAAAAATATTTTTAAGCTGCCTTTTTAGTACCCCGGCAATTACAACAGTAAAAACGACATTTATTTGTTATTCTCACGCATTCATGCCAGCGAGTTCGCGGAATCCTATTGTTTAATAAGTTGTCCCCTGATCTCTCCGTTTGGAAATGCAGCTGTATGAATATTTACATAATAGAGACCGGCATTCAGATCAGCTTCCTGGGTTGCATCTAAAGCAGGACTGGTATATGATATTGGAGATGTAAAACTTGCGAATGGAAAAATTACACCGCCGCTTACTCCAACAGCAGCCTTATGTATGTGGCCGTTAGTGGGAGATGCAATGGAATGAGTGACAGTAAGTGTAAATATTTTTGTGTTAGTATTAAACGTGAGTGTAGCATCTCCCGTTGCAGTTGAAGCATTGGCTGGCACTTCCTGTGCACCCGTCAAGGTTGCTTTAAAGGTTACGTTAGGATCTGGAGGAGTGTCGTCATCCTTATCACAAGAACTTATCCCAAATAAAATAGTGGAAATTGCTAATAGCCTAATAATAATTTTCATAACACATTTTTTAGTTGTTTAAAAATTACTCTCAGGCGGATAACTAATTTATCGATTCAAAGAACAACAGGGTTGCTTGCAAAACGAATTAACTCTTAAATTATTCATTTCGATGTTTGCCCGGTGTCTGCATTCAACATTTTTTACCTGTACAGTTTCTTCATTCGCGAAAAGGGGAAGCCGCTACAGCCAACTTTAGGATTTTTTCTGTCAGCTATTGCTGTTGCTTTGGCTTTTCCCAATGTATTCGCATTATATATTGTTAAACAAAAGCCCCAGCGAAAAGGTTCCATTCCTGTGAAATTCATGTAATCAATCCTGGTAAACAACCCACCATCTGTTTTATTAGCTTTATCATTTTGAACAAGAAGGTATTGTTCTGTTGTATCGCAATTGATGATATGATATTTTGCATTTGGTTGTTGTATCCAAAGGCTATCGTTAATAGTATATTTTATTTCATAGTCATCTTCGAATGTTCCTTTCAGCAGAGTCGGAAGACGGGTCCTTATAGAGTGAGTGGTGTCTGCTGACTGCGAAAATGCTTGTTGCTCGCAAAATATAAATAGTGTTGCTCCTATGAGGAAAATTTTTAGCATCTCATTCAATTTTTATGTTTTTTTTAGTTACGCTTGATGAGAGTTGAATGCAGGACTTTAATTTTCCATTTTTGTTTCTCTTTTATTACAATTACTGTTTCCATCCACTGCACAGTAGATTGTTTGCCATTTCTTGTTATTTCTGAATGGAGATTATAAGTTACCCAGGCCGTGTTGTCAGCAACTGTTGTATTGATGAAATCAAAAGTGTTAATTCTTTTGAAATCCGTTGCTGTATTTAATGTTATTGCTTTAAGGATAAGTGTATCTGCATTCCATGTGCTCCCGGTTTCAAATAAGAGAATATCAGCCGTGCAATGATCTTTTAAACTAACTGAATCCCGGTTTGATAATGCCTCAAAAAAATTAATAACTGTTTTATGTACGTCCTGCTGGTCTTTTGTTAATTGCTGTTTTGCTTGCAACAATGTAGAAATCTAAATTGCAAGTATTAGAATGATTATTTTTTTCAATGTGATTAATTTAGGGTTGATTGATATTTGTTTAAGTTTTTTATTCCCCAAAGACCAAGTAGCAATTCTAAGACAAGTCCACTTAAAAAGTAAATTGAAGGAATTCCATCAATGACCAAACTAATTGTTCTGCCTGATGCCAGGCCAATCATAAAAAACACATTTGAGATCGTTGCTGTACGCCATTGACGTGACTTGAAAACTCCAACTACACAAAGACCAGCCATACCTAAGTATAATCCCATCGTGGCTCTGAAAGTGTGTGTCAGATAAATAGTCTCCACTTTGAAGTCAAAAAATTTTGGTAGAATATTATTTGGAGATAAACCGTAAGCCAATGAAACAATCGTGAGAGTAATCGCTGAAATAGTTAAGTGTAAATTTTTCGTGGTTATCAAAATTTTAAATTAGAATTTGACAGGCTCCAAATTTCAGCCAGCCATAAATATACGTCGTATGTAAATTACAATCCAAATAAGGAAGTATTAATCTGGAAGTACTATTTTCATGCGAGCCGGAAGTTTATTCCTTGATAAATGATCAATGATTTTTATTTTATTGAATAGGAGTAAATTTGTCAAAACAATTTGTATGAGTACTGTTAAAACCGAATCTCTCCTTCGTGAGTTGAATATCGAATACAAGGCTACGCATGCTTGCCTTGAACGAATACCCGAAACGCTTTTCGAATACAAACCTCATCCAAAATCAATGACGCTGGGATATCTTGTTTTATTAGTTGCAGAGATCCCTTTATGGATCAAGCACATGGTTACAGATGGTGAGATCGATTTCGTTACATTCAAACATGCATCGCCTAAAACTACTTCAGATCTCGTTGCCCATTTTGAAGATAATATGAAAGCTGCAAGAACAGCTTTACAGGGAGCAACTGATGAAGCATTAGAAAGTAATTTCACATTAAAAGCCAACGGCCAGGTGTTATACACGTCTAAAAAAATTAACGATATCGGCCTTACAATAAATCACTGGGTGCATCATCGCGGACAGCTAACAGTTTATATGAGATTAAACAATATTGATGTGCCTTCTATTTATGGCCCCTCCGCCGATGATAAAAATTTTGCGCAGCAATCCTGACCTTGATCTGATTAATAGAGTTATTTCGATTTTGAAGAACTGAAAATCCCAAACAGATTATAAGGCTGCTTGCTAAACTGATCATTAAAGAACCATGCAGCAAGGAAAATAGATGTGGCAAATGAAAGCACAATAAGTAGCTGGATCCCGGATGTTTTTTGAATAACTTGTTTTGATCTTGCATCACAAACTTCACCAGGACAACGTTGTGCTTTTTCTTTATAGAATAGTGGATAAAATTTACATCCCAAACAAATACCAAATGCCGATTCAAAGAACAGGAATATAAGGCATACAAAACAAATAACTCCCGTTATTGGGCTATATGAATTTATTACAACCATAAAAATGAACATCGTAGCTGACAATATCACACCAATTATCCATGCAAACTTTTTTTGTTGGGCTCCCACATATTCGGGTGTTTGGTTACCTACGATCAATCGACCCATAATTAATGTAGGTGAAAATTTAGGGTTAATAAAAACCCGGATGATGAAGTCAATGAGAAAAGCAATTAAAACATACTTGATTGGCAAAAAATTATTTTTAAATAAGATAAACATCAGAGAAATAAAAGTTGCCAGGAATAGTATGCCTGCAGCTGCTCTTATTTCTCTTTCATTTAAAACAGGGATGTCATATCCTTCTACATTTTCTCCAAACTGTATTAGTTTACTCATTTATTTATTTTTTACTTAAGTATAAAAAACGGGGATGTAAAACATCCCCGTCATACACATGAGAAATGTTGTTCTCAATTATGCCGGTTATGTTCTCCATGGCAATTAAGCTTAACAATGGCAAAATAGCATTGTAGTAAGAGCAATCGCAATCGAAAGAATGAGCTGTTTCATAATTGTAGTTTTTATTTTAAAATCTTTTCACAAGAATATTTAATAAATGGATGCGCAAATGCGATCGTCAACAAACAACAGAATATGGTAAACAAACAGCATAGGAAAGCACAAATGGCAGTGCGGTTGAAAGAATGGAGACAATACGAGGATAAGAGGAATGACCTACTCTTTGTTACATTTAAAGTTCACCCAAAGTTGATGCAGCCGTTTCCATATATCATCAGAATAGGGCATAGGCGATATTTCATGAAAGACGAATGTTTTATCTTTCCCTGAACAAGTCCCTATATGTATTACAACATTTAAAGTAATTGGTTTTTGACTCATATAATCCAGCATGGTAACCGAACCTTCGAAAGTTTTCAAATCTCCTTTTTCAGGGGTTCTTGGTTTTATTGAAGAGGTTACAGGAAATATTTTATCAGCAATCTTGCTTGAATCACTATTGACTTTAATAAGCCCGGTATAATAAGCTTTTAAATTATTTTCAATTGTCTTTGCATCCAACGCTACTGCACCATCTAAATACCATAAAAAAGCATAGCTCCAATATTCACTGGTTGTTTTTTTGGCCCAGCCCGGAGTAAACCTGATATCCTCAATACCTTTATACGGTATAGAAGGTGCAAATGAAATAGGGATCAGGAATCGTTCAACATCCCATCCTTTTATAGTATCCAATGCATAAGGTGCTTCCCATTTTTTGCCTTCAAATTCTTCATTAACTTTTTGCCCGGAGGTTTTTAAAAAGAGAAGTGTGGCTACTACAAATAAAATATTTTTCATTTATTATAATTTTATCCCTCTAAGTCGCATTGTTTTATTCTCCAATCCTTCTTGAGTAGTTAATATCAGAGTGTCATTTTT
>JBIOVR010000475.1:0-14981 GCA_044867875.1 Chitinophagaceae bacterium | reverse complement strand
ACTAAAAAAATATTTTTGAACCCTTTTAAGGAACAACAAATTTTAAAACAGGCTCTTTCATGATCACCGGTCACATTTATTGAAGAAGTAAGTCTAATTCAAATACTATAATGTTAAGTCTTTTATTTTATCAAATCATTATTACGCTGATCTGTCTCTGGAGCGGAATTCTTTTTTACAAATTCTTTCCCCAAAAAAATGAATCAAAACCGATCATTTATTACCTGGTGAGCGGTTTAATTCTTCTTACATCTTTAACTCAGATCATTGTCTTGTTTTTTCCAATTACTATTTACACAAAGTTTGGGATATTAGGCCTGCTTATTTTATTGTCCCTTATCAAACGAAAGAGCACAAAATTTTTTATCCCTAATGTCAAAATTTCCGCATCCTTGTTATTGTTTATTATTGTTTGGGCTATAATACTTCTAATCAATGCCGGCCCAACAATGATGGATGATACCGAGAGTTATCATATCCAATCAATAAAATGGATAAAGGAGTATGGCTCGGTTCCCGGAATTGTAAACCTTCATGTAAGATTTGGTTTTAATTCCTCATGGTTTAGCAGTGTGGCCTTATGTAGTTTTTCTTCAAAAACTACTGGTGGATTTACCATATTGAACAGTATTATATCAGTGTGGTTATGTTATTGGTTCCTTGAAAAAATCAATCAGTTTCAAAAAGAGAACAAGATGCAAGCTGCTTTTTCTATTCTTTCAATTTTCATTGTTTGCTTGCTAATTTGGCCATTGATAAAAGGAAATGCGGCCACAACCAATTATGATTTTATTACTACAGCTATTGTTTTAATAATATTTACAGAAGTATTTTTTAGTGAAAAAATTTCTCCTTCAATAGAATGGATCATATGGCCTGCTTATTTGCTCACTGTTCGACTTATCAATTTCCCATTATTACTTTTAAGCTTATGGGCTTTTATATTATTTATAAAGCAAAAACAAACCAGGCAGTTTCTTTTACCAATAGCTTATTGCTTTATACTCATTATCCCTTTTCTTATTCGAAGCATTATAATTGCCGGCTTCCCTTTTTATCCTGCGACCTTTTTCGATTTTACTAATGTTGATTGGAAAGCTGATCCCCAGATAACCGAAAACTTTCTGGAATTCATTAAGTACTTCAATCGTGTCAGCACAGCCTACTTTGATCTCGAAGAAACAAAAGCACTAGGTTCTGGCTGGATACCTGCCTGGTTCCAACATCTCTTTTTCTTTGATAAAATATTAGTGTTGGGTGGTTTTACTGGAATATTATTCACTGGAATAAAATTGTTTACTAAAAAAGATAATTATAGTAGATCGATTATTACAGGTCTAATGATCCTCTGGCTTATTAGTTGGTTTATTATTGCTCCAGATCCAAGATTTGTTTATGGTGTTCTGCTCTTTGGAACCCTGCTGTTGACTTATCAATTAATTTCTTTTATAAAAGATCCCGGATCAATAAAATCCCTATTAAATGTTTTCATAGTTCTTATGATCGCGGGGTTGAATTACTACCTGGTTTCAAAACCTTTGAAACAAATAGAATACAGAAACTGGACTTTACCTTTACAACTTCCACAGCCACCAATAAAAGAATTCGTGATCGATGGAATTATATTCCGGGTCCCCGAAATAATAAACATCAACTGGAATATACGTTGTTATGGGACGAAATTACCTTGTCTATACGAAATTGATCCCAGGCTAAAGCCAAGAGGGAAGGATATTCGTAATGGTTTTCATTTAGAAAAATGAAGATGCTGAATTATCTTCACCAATAATTTCAATGACTGTGAAAAAACTGAGTATCATCATACCTTGTTACAATGAAGAAAAATTGATCTCAACGGTGATGGAGAAAGTTTTGCAAACAAAACTTGATCATGGCCTTCAAAAACAGATAATAATTGTGAATGATGGATCAACTGATAATTCAGCAATTGCAATAAATCAGTTTTGCGAAAAAAATCCTTGTGCCATCTCAATTCATCAACAAACAAATTCCGGGAAAGGTGCAGCTGTAAAGGCAGCTTTGCAAAAAGTGACTGGTGACATCATTATCATACAAGATGCAGATTTCGAATACGACCCCGATGATTATAATAAATTGTTACATCCCATAATTAATGGTCATGCAGACGTAGTATACGGTTCAAGATTTAGGGGAAGTGAGCCACACAGAGTTTTATTTTTTTTTCATACGATTGGTAATAAATTCTTGACATTTCTTTCGAATCTTTTCACAGGTTTAAATCTTACTGACATGGAAACGGGATATAAAATGTTCAGAACTGATGTATTGAGACAATTTCGTCTCAAAGAGAACAGGTTTGGTTTTGAACCAGAAGTCACAGCAAAAGTGAGCCGTATTAAGAACATAAGAATTTATGAAGTCGGTATTGCTTATTACGGAAGAACATATGATGATGGGAAAAAAATAAAATGGACAGATGGGTTTCATGCCATTTGGTGTATTTTGAAATATAATATTCTTTCACGCAAATGATAATATGTAAATGCTAACAACTTTATTGGCGTGGATCTATATTTCATTCCTAAGCTGGATGTGGGGCATTCTTTTTTTGCAATTTCTAAAAAAAATATTAAAAGGTGAATTACAGCTCCCGCATTTCAGCATCATTTGCATTACCGGTCTCTCTGTCATTACAGTTATTGCAGGTACTCTTTCATTATTCATTTCATTGGGAGAATGGTGGGTACAATTTTTATTTATCATTCCCTGCCTTGTTTTGTTTTTTACGCAACCTTCGCCTGCATTTTTTGTTGCACTAAAAAAAGAATTACAAGATCTACATTCCATTTCAATCATTTTATTATCTGCTTGTTTACTACTGATCTTAGTGATGAGCAGTTGGACGATCATTCATCCTGATACGCTAGGATATCATGCACAAACAATACAATGGATTGAAAAATATAAAGCTGTTCCTGGTTTGGTGAATTTACATGCTCGCTTTGGTTACCAGGGGCTCTGGTTTGTTGACTCTGCGCTATTTAGTTTTAGTTTTACAGGAAAGGAAGGAATCACTCTTTTAAATTCAACAGTATTATTTTGGTTTTTTATTTTTTTGATTAACAGAATCAATTATAATTTTCTTAAAGAGGGTAAAAGGCTTTATGCATTACTTTGGTCGACTTTACTAGTGATAAGCATCTGGAGTTATACACAAGTAAGATTAACGGCCACTTCTGCAAATCCCGATTTTATTGCCACCCTTTTTATTTTGATCATCATTTATCTTCTCCTTGAAAAAGATCTAAAACATCTCGACGCATCAACATGGTTGCTGGTTGCTTTTTTAAGTCTTGTGGCTTTTACGATCAAACTTTCGGTGGTTCCGATACTATTAGTTGCTATTGTTCCTGCCTTACTTGGATTAGTTAAAAGAAAAATTAAACTGTTTGTTACGATATTGTTTATATCCATAGTAACCCTCTCGTCTTTTATAGCAAGAAATATTATCACTTCAGGTTATATTGTATTTCCTTCAACTTCTATTGATGTAGCCAATGTAGATTGGAAATATGATCCCGAACTTACAGTGAATGAAAAAAATTATATAACCGCGTATGCAAAGAAGCCCGGAGTAGTAGCTGATGAAGTTAAAGTAGTAAATAAAATGAATGCTGCAGAATGGCTGCCAACCTGGTGGCAAAATCGCTCAACTGCTGACAAGATCATTATGGCTTTTCTTATACTTTCTTTTTTTATTGCATTATTGTCAATTAAGAAAATACTCTTATCAGGTTTTATACCTTTATTCGTTTTAATAATGTTGTTAGCTGGAATTATTTTCTGGTTTGTAAATGCTCCTGATCCAAGATTTGGTTTTGGATCTATACTTGGGTTTATTGGTGTAGTTTCTTACCTGGTTTTTAAAGAAAAAGAAATTCTCATTCGGAAAAAAGCATTAATCGCTATTTTGCTTCTTGTCACAGGATCGATATTTGCATACACTGGGTATCGATTTATAAATTTTTTCAACAAAGAGCAATTATTAACTCCTTTGGGAATTGAAAAAAATGAGTACAAAACTTTCGAGTGTGCCGGAATAAAAATCAATTCCCCTGCTGCAAATAAAGAACTTGGCATCACCCCTGTTCCTTGTACTGATCTTGATTGTGGAAAATTCTCACCGAGGGGAAATAAAGTAGAAGATGGTTTTAGAGCTAAATAGGGTCTTTTATACTTTTCCCACTCATTGCTTTGCTTATCGCCATATCCATCACCCTTTCTGCATAAGGTCGTGATATCTCATTTAACGATTCTGTCTTTTGATGTATCAGGTCTTTATTTTCCGAATCAAGCACCGATCGAAGATCATCAATTGATTTTGTGGTTTTGACAATTTCTTCAGGTAAAAGAAATTCAGCGTTCTTATTTAGAAATTTTTGTGTAGTATTTATTAACTGCTGAGCTTCAGTTTTAGCTTCTACCAATGCTCTTATTTTTATATCCGCACTTGCATGTTGAATAGATTCCATCAGCATTCTTTCAACCTCAGCATCGGTCAACCCATATTCTGGTTTTACTTCAATGCTTTGTTCTACACCGCTTCTTAGCTCTTTTGCTCTCACATTTAATATCCCGTCGGCATTGATCAAAAAAGATACTTCTACTTTGGCTAGCCCTGCAGGCATAGCGGGAATTCCTGATAAATTAAATTCAGCCAGTTTACGATTATCTTGTACGAGATCCCTTTCTCCCTGGAAAACAGAGATCCTCATCCCGCTTTGCCCATCTTTTTGCGTTGTGTATTGACGGCCCACTTTAGAAGGAATTTTTGTATTACGTGATATCAATACATCCATCAATCCGCCCATTGTTTCAATGCCTAATGATAACGGTGTAATATCCAACAATAAAAAATCTTTATTGTTTCCTGCAAGAATATCGGCTTGTACAGCGGCACCAAGCGCCACTACTTCATCTGGATTTAATTCATCATGAACTTTTCTTCCAAAAAAATTACTTACTGATTCCTTTACCAATGGCACTCTCGTTGAGCCTCCTACCATTATTACTTCGTCGATATCACTTGAAGTAAGCTGGGCATCAGTCAATGCATTTTTGCAACATTGAATTGTTTTATCAACCAAAGACTGAACTAGTTTTTGAAATTCAGGTTTATTTAATTTAAGTTGCTCTCCCCCCGCCTCGCCTTTAAAATTTTCATTACTACTTAAATATTTCTTTGCTTCTTCTGCTTTCAATCTTAATTCCTGAGCAAGACTTTTATGAATGGACAGATCTTCCTGTTTTATTCCTTTTTGATCCATCCAATGATTTACAATTGCATGATCAAAATCATCTCCTCCCAAATAAGTATCGCCGTTAGTCGATAGCACTTCAAAAACTCCATTGCTAATACGTAAAACAGAAATATCAAAAGTCCCTCCGCCAAGATCATAGACTGCAACGGTTTTTGTTTCATCATTCCTCATACCTAAACCATACGCAAGACTTGCAGCTGTTGGCTCATTCACTATCCTTAATACATCAAGCCCGGCCAATTTACCTGCGTCCCTTGTTGCTTGTCGCTGTGCATCATTGAAATAGGCAGGCACAGTGATCACGGCTTTTGTTACAGGAGTTTTTAAAATATGCTCGGCTCTTTTCTTTAATTCAACAAGTATATAAGAAGATAATTCCACTGGTGAATAAAACTTTTCACCCACCTGTATTTTCACGAGACTTTCGGTATTATCGTCAATTACTTTATAAGAAAAAAAAGATGATCTTTCTTTAATGTCATTATAAGATTTACCCATCAGTCTCTTTACAGAAAAGATCGTGCTCTGTGGTTCAGCGATAAGATAATTTTTTGCTTCATCGCCGACTGTTACCAACCCTGTATTATCAAAATGAACAATGGATGGCACTAAAGTATTGCCATCGTGTTCTTTAAGCACAACCGGTTTCCTGCTTTCAGGGTGAATGATAGCCACTAAACTATTTGTCGTTCCAAGATCGATCCCCACGATCATTTCCTGTTGCTGTAAACTGCCGGTTGCTATATTGATCGCTATTTTTCCCATTCCATTTCTGAATTAAAATAAATAGCAAATGTATTGAAGGAGCTAATTATTCCTTTACGAAGTAAGAAACAAAAAATGAATTATATTTTTTTCAATAACCAGAAATCTTGAGAAGGTTCTTTACCGTCTAATTTCCCCGGAATAAATTCAAGAACCTGAAATTTTCCATTTATTAATTCATTCATAAAACCCACAGGCTGAAATGATGAATAAAGCCTGTTCCCTTCATTCAGATATTTTCTTGTTACCAATTGGTTTGAATCAAACAAATCTTTTTCTTTTGTTGTTAATCTTGATTTATAACTCTCCCCTTGTGTAGTAATAAGTATTCCTCCTCCAAACTTAATGATCCTATGCAATTCATTTATCCAACCAAAATGATTTTTTCCAGAAAGGTGTGTAAAGATTGACAACCCAATTATTATGTCAAAAAATGAATCACTAAAATTCATAGGAGGGTCAATTTTATTTATTGAAAAATTTACTTCCTTCAAGTTTTCATCACACCACCTTATGTAGGTCTCATTATAATCTGTACCGTAAATTTGAGAGCCTGGCAATAAGGCAGGCAAATGCCGCACAATTCTACCTGGCCCACAACCCCAATCTAATATCTTATTATTAGGTTTAGAAAAATCATAATATTTAGAAAAAAGAGTTACAATTTCTCCTGCAGTATTTTTTCCATCCTCATAATACCATTTGTAATTAAGTCGATATGTTTCGTAAATAAAATACTCAGGCGGTAAAACAAAATCGGTGTTTTCTCTACGGAAGGCATCGTTCTCTTTTTTATATTTTAACTTTTGTAAAGAAAATCTAACCTTCTCAGCGTAAGAAAGCAAATTCATTTTTCGCAACAATCCTGATATATCTGATTTAACGCTCATTACATCTTTACCAAACGAAAATAAAAAAAGGAAAAGCAATTCTGCTTTTCCTTTGAAATATCTTTTCTTCTAGGTTATTATCTCATCAGATACATTTTACCATAACCTTTATTAAAGTACTTGTCTGTATTATCCTCGTTATCTTTTTCTGTGCTTCTGTATTTATCCAGGGATCTGCCATTGAGATTTGTTATCACTCGATACAGGTAAATACCATTTGCAAGTTTTTGACCGTATTGATCTGTTCCATCCCATTTGAACTCAGTAATATTTCTACCGATATGCAATGGACCTAATTCGTCTTTGGTTATTTCTCTTACGATCTTACCGGTGATGGTCATGATCTGTATCCTTATATTCTGTGGTACTTCGGCGCCGGTAATGGTAAATACAAATGCAGTTGAAGTGGTAAATGGATTCGGATAATTCAGCATGTTTGAGATCATTGGTTTGTTGATCACCTGGAATCCAACCTTGTATTCAATACTTCCTGCTGTGTTTCCGCTTTTATCTTTACCAGTTACGGTTAATTCATAGTCACCATCAAGCGGGAAGTAAGGCAAGAAGTCGATCGTAGCTGTATTATCAGCGTTCGGAGCGTTTCCTGCAGGTGTAAATTTCAATGTATCGCTTGCATTAAAGAAGTAAGACCGTTTAACACCATTTGGATAACGTACATGTATTTGGGCTCCAGTTGTGTCATTTAATAAAAGCCATTTATTTTCATCTTTAAGTTTGATCGTAATATGAGGTCTAGATGCCACTATATCCCTGTTAAGGATATGAACGCCATCAAAAGTCACATCGAGCAATGGATTCACTTTATCTGACCTAACATAGAAAGTTCGGTACATAAAGTTGTTAAAATGGAACTGTTCGGGCTGATCATTATCGGGATTGACATCAAGATAAAATGTGTTTAGCCCTGCTAAACCTGCGGTGTTGATAGGGTTTCTTACATGCAATGTATCCTGTCCTGGCAAAGGCCTGAACCTTCCTACCGGTATCGTATCCAGAACATTGCTGCTCTTTGTAACGATCATTTTGACTTTAAGACTATCAAATTTAGCATCGCTTATGTTTTTAAACGCAACTTTGAAATCAAGGGGTTCCCCTGGATCAAGTGTATCTCTGAACTGGAAGAATATATTTGGTGCCAATGCACCTTCCGGTACAGGGTCATATGTTAATCGCCAATATCGTAACTGGTAAGGAGTCAGGTTGATAGAATCAAGGTTTCTCATTCGTAATTTTAAGAATGGATATTGAGAAGCATTAATTGTTGAAATATCAACATCCTGCTGTCCGACATTCAAACCACTCATCACCGTTGTTTCTATACCAGCATTATCTATTCCAATAATATCTACAGTTGGCTGATCGCCGGCAGATACATCAACAGTTGATCCTCTCCATTTTAATTGCTTCCATTGCTTGGCCGCGCCAAATGCCGCAGAGGTAATGTAACCTAAAGTATCTGGTGTTGGGCAAACAACACTCAGCAAAATACGGTCATAAATATTCTCGGCGAATTTTATCGAAGGCGTATATGTAGCAAGACTGTTCTTTTTATAAACAAATACAAAAGCATTTGTAGTATCATAGTTATCTATAGATGTAAACCCCTGGCCTTTCAAAGTATGGTATAGAGAAATACCCGGTCCATAATAGACAGTATCTGCTTTCCATACCGCTGCATATGTATTATATCCGGGATAAGGTAATGTACCACTTCTTATAGTAACATAAGCTCCTTCAGGCACAATGTTTTCGAGAAACTCCCGTGCCATCCTTCTTGAAGCAGTATCTCCAACAGAATATATAAAATTGAATTCCCTGTTAAAGGCCATACCTTGGCAAGTATAAGTACCGTACAGATTCCCTGTAGTGTTTCGCATTGGCTCAAAAGAAATCGGATCAAAAACATTAATTATTAATTCACTTCCCCCACAACCAGGGCCAAGAGAAATGTGACCGTTAGCAATAATATAATAGTCAGCCGCGTTTGGCGAACTTGTTGGATATTGGCCTGATCTTATAAACAAATTGTTCAATACAGGATGATATTCCCATGTTCGGTTAGTGGAATCTATAAATACTCTTTCTGAGAATGATTTGGTATGTTGATAAAAATGTGATTGATTAAATCCAACATCACTGTTTGGTAAATAAACAAAGGAGGCCTCATTCCATTTTGAAGGATTTCCGTTGGCATCAAGTGGCGATACCCGCCAGTAATAAACAGTGCTGTCAGTAAATGTAATTGCTGGATTAAATTCAAGTAACCCACCAACTGCTGTAACATTTACGGTACGCTTAAACGAGGAGTTGAAGAAATCAGTTGTATCAATTTCCATCCGGTATTGTTTTGATGGACTGAATGGATTTGCCGTTGAAGCATATAACTTAATATCTTGCTTGTTTATAATTGCATAATTCAAAGGGTAGACCGGTCTTGCATCATCTTCAAAAATGAACACATCTTTTGTAATCGTATTATTATTTTCCCAGGATTCATCAACCGAATTATCTGCGTCAATTGTTACTCTAATTTGATTAAGTCCCTGGTCAGTTGTAGGAGTTATATGGAGCCATATCGATACTGAATCGGCATAACGAATACCGGGAATTGTATCCTTAAGAACTGGAAAAAAGCTGCCGCCAGGAAGTTTGCGTTCAACGAGGATCGAAATGTTTTCATTAACGGCTCTTCCCTGGTTTAGATACTTGGCATCAACTCTAAAACTATCATCTGCAACTGATATAAATGATGGAGAAACTTTTACCATTGCATCCTCAATAACATAATCAGGTTTTAAATGAGTGTTAGGCCGAATTGCCGGATCGCCATGCAATGTATTTTGTTCAGTGTGCATGCGGGCATAAAAATCTAACTGGGATGATGACGGTTGAGCAAAAACGTCTATTATTGATTGCCTCAATATTTCACCATACGTTTTGCCATACATTTTTCTTGCTTCATTGGCATAAGTTTGCGTATTATAAATATCAAGATAATAAGGAATGCCAAAGTGTGAACTGGCGATAAATGCTATGGCTCCTCTGTTAGGAGTCAGCAACCATTTTTCAGAAAGTGTTTCTTTTGTATAGAACCTTGCAGGGTTATAATTAAAAAAGTTACCCGCTAAACATCCCATTGCTATAAACAAAGGATATTTACCAGGGTTAGTATATTCTTCTGGATTATCAAGATTAAAGTCAAGTACTGTTGCAGACGAGTGACCAAAATAAACAACCTGGTTAAGTCCTTCAGAAAAAAGGTCCTTTAGACGTTGGTCCGTGACTGCTTGAATAGTCTCGGTAGAGGTTTTTTTAAAGGTCGTTACATTACCACCAAACAAAGTATCAGAAATAATTTGTTTATACTTATTCATGTAACCGCCAAGCTGGGCACTAAGTGCCGGATCACCACCCCCAATTACATGTACTACGTTTTTCATCCACGCTTTGTCCTGAACCAATGGCGATGAGACCGTTTGAGCTGCTTCATATTCCTTAACTTTTGCCAAATAAGTTGCTACCTCACCTCCATCAATCACCGACAAACGGCCAATTGGTGTAAGTGGAATTTGTTGCCTCACCTCTGCACTGAGTAAAATATCTGAAGCAGGCGATCCAAAAGTTGGAACAATGTTTAGTCTTTCGATATTCGGATCGAGGAGCATTTCTGAATAGTAGAAATACTGACCATATACAACGGCATGCCCGATCATAAATACAGACTTTGGCGCTACGGAAAAACTAGCCCTGGCCCAACGTAAAAAATTTCTAATTGAATTCGGATGCTTCTTTATGCCAAAAGCAAACTGGTCAACCAGCTCATCTATTTCATAAATTTTAGCATTGTACGCACCTCCAGCTGACGAACTACGATAAGCTCTGTAATCATCAACTGGGTTTGAGCCACCGGGACCTGCATACAACCGCGGATGTGAAATGATAAGATAATCTCCTTGGTTAGCCGCAAGATTATAATTAATAAAATTTCTTTGATTCATTGAGCCGATGGTGGCAATATTTGAAGGCTCAAGGCTGACCAATACAAACTTTCTGTCAAACATTGACGGCTCTAATGCAAACTTCAATAATGCAGAATTAGAGATATCACCTATATATCTTTTACCATTTGTAATATCATACAAAACAGGAGCTGTTGAACCGTAATTGAAATTAGTTATTTCAAGATAATTACCTGCTGGATTTGCAGGCAATTCAAATTGAAAATTTGTGGTACCGCCCAAATTAAAAATCCTTGGGTAAGTCAACTCATACTGAGATACTACCAACCTGTCGTAGTAACCAGTACTTTGATTTGTTATTTCAATTGTATTAAGACCATTTAGTAACGTAGTTAATGGAACGCTTACAGAAGATTTTGTTTGGTTCAGGTAATCCATTTGCGTCCCGAAAATACTATCGGCGTTCAGCGTAACTTTAAATCTCCGCAGATTGATGCTGTTACCAACAGCATTAATACTGAAAGTAGCTTCGGGACCTGAAGAATAAGGATATAATGTATGTCCCTCAGATCGAGGAGAACCTGCATAAATATCCCAACCTACCCAAACTTCTCCTTTATCATAAGAAGATGAATGAACATATTCTCCAGCGTCAACATAATAGCCTTCATTAATATAATCGTGAAAATATTTTCCTTCCGTAAACATGAAATATGGTTCCGGAGGAAGGATATTGCCAGCCACATTATTAACTGTATTCTGGAGTCTCATGTTTCCACCAGCAGGGTTTACAGTTAAAAAAAAAGCAGCAGTATCAGTTTGAAGACTATACTTACTGGATAAAATAAAACTTGTATCACGATAAAGTGTGCTATCGGGAAGGCCATCATTTCTCTCACCCCAAAATTCAATGAAATCACTTCCGCTTAAAGGACCTGAAGGAACTGAAGTATAAATAGGTACCTCCCGTCCATTTCTCCAAAGCTGGAATTGTTCAGCAGGTATGCTTCCAATCCCGTTCGATGCAAGTACAGTTTGCGAGATCCTGTAAAGACCAGTTTTACCTACATAGAATTTATAATAGGTTTTACTGTAATCGATCCACTCATTATTATAGGGAAAAGTCTGCGCTGTAGCGGACAACCCAGGGATAGCGATCAACAGTATGAGTAAAATTCTTTTCATCAAAATAATTTTATCAGTGGTTCGGATTATTTTTTCTTTTTGTTTTTATCACCTACCATATCCAGCTTTAATGAAAACACATGTGTAAATAAAGGATTCGACTGATTGGCCAGGTTAGTAAATGCATAATCTATCGTGATATTGGAAATTTTAAACCCGGCACCTGCACTTGGCTGGTATATCCATACCTTCTTTAAATTTAAAGTATCTCCATCAGCCAATGCTTTCTGGAAATTATTGATACCGGCTCTTACATAAAAAATGTTGTTGATATTACATTCAAGTCCAAGCTTAGGATCTGCACTTATAGGATCAGCGCTGATAACTGTATTTCGTTGACCATCAAAAGTGAGATCAAGATTTGCTTCGGCAAGAAGGCCAACTTTTTTACTAATTCGAAAATCCCGGGCAACACCCAAAACAAGTCTTGGTGCAGTCATCTCTGAAGATTTTACCGGTATTTCATTGTTCGTTAAGTATAAAACTTCTTTTTCTTTTTCAGTAAATGTAAATGACCATGTATTAAATGTAGTAGTGATGTCCCTTCCTGCAATCCCAAATTTCCATTTGCCCTGGAATATTTGTAACCCTGCATCTAATCCAAAGCCCCATGCTTTTGCAAACTTGCCTACGCTACGATGAATAACTTTTGCATTTATTCCAAATTGGATATTCTTATCATCGCTTTCCTTTAGTTTTTGTGCTAATGATAAAATAAAAGCATAATCAGCAGAAGAAAATGCTTGGATGTTATTGTAATTGATAGAACCATCGGGTTCCACAAGGAATAATGTATTCATGATATCATCTACTGCAAAGCGAAGACCTGTAATAGCAAACGTTCTTTTATTATTTGTTGTAGGAAAGGCAGCACTAACAAAATCATATTTACCGATGCCAGCAAAATATTCTGCGTGCATTATGTTTATCTCAGGATTATTTTTGATGCCAACAAGACCAGCAGGATTCCAATAACCAGATGTTCCATCTTTTACTGATGCCACTTGAGCACCGCCCATTGAAAGACCTCTTGCACCTGCACCAATATTCAAAAATTCATTGGAATATTTTCTGAATTGCGAGTAGGTTGTAAGGCTTGCAAATAGAATTAATAGGGTTAGGTAGCTGTGTGGTCGTTTCATGGTTCCAATTTTCGAATAAGCACTTTTTATTAGTTTTTCATAAGGAAGGAAAGCTTGTAAAATTAGATTTTAACAGCTGAAATACATAAAAATCAGCGAAAAATCCAGCTTTGAAAACGAATTAGTTAGAAAAATATTGCCGTTTATCCCTTGGTTTCTTTTTGCTTTACATTTGTGCCAAATCTTTTAAGGATGAAACTCTTAGATGAGCTTAAGTGGAGGGGAATGATACAGGATATTATGCCGGGCACTGAAGAACAATTGAATAAAGAGATGACCTCGGGCTATGTCGGCTTTGATCCGACTGCTGATTCACTTCATATAGGCAGCCTTGTGCCGATTTTGCTACTTGTGCATTTGCAAAAGGTTGGACACAAACCATATGCCTTGGTTGGTGGTGCAACGGGTATGGTTGGCGACCCAAGTGGCAAAAGCGAAGAAAGGAATTTACTGAGCGAAGACATATTGCGCCATAACCAGGAAGGTGTAAAAAAGCAACTGATGCAGTTCCTCGATTTTGATCCATCAAAACAAAACTGCGCAGAAATGGTGAATAATTACGATTGGTTCAAAGAAATGAGTTTCCTGACTTTTATTCGTGATGTGGGTAAACATATTACCGTGAACTACATGACAAGTAAGGACAGTGTAAAAAAAAGATTGGAGGGAGAAACCGGAATGAGTTTTACTGAATTTACATACCAGTTGGTACAGGGTTACGATTTTTACTGGTTGTATAAAAACAAAAATGTAAAGCTGCAGATGGGCGGCAGCGATCAATGGGGAAATATTGTTACTGGAACCGAATTGATCCGAAAAAAAGATAGCGGCGAAGCTTTCGCCTTTACTTGCCCATTAATAACCAAAGCAGACGGTGGTAAGTTTGGCAAAACTGAAAAAGGAAATATCTGGCTTGATCCTGCAAAAACTTCTCCTTACCAGTTTTATCAATTTTGGTTGAATGCCAGTGATGATGATGCAGAAAAGTGGATCAGGATATTCACATTTCTTGAAAAACTCACTGTTGATTCATTGATAATAGACCATAAAAAAGATGCGGCAAAAAGATCATTGCAAAGAAAGCTGGCTGAAGAGGTAACAAGATTTGTACATGGCAATGAAGAGTTGAAAAAAGCTATTGAAACAACAGAAAAATTATTTTCAAATCAACATGCTTCAGCAGAAGATCTGACTGTAGATGAACTTGAAGGTATGGATGGCATTATAAAAATTGATTTTGAAAAAAATAAGATTGCTGCAGGAATTGATGTTGTTACTTTTTTAGCTGAAACAAAGATTTTTCCAAGCAAAGGAGAAGCGAGAAAAACTGTACAAGGTGGCGGAGTAAGCATTAATAGGAAAAAAATTGAGAACATTCAACAATCAATAGAAAACAATTTGTTGTTGCACGATAGATATATTCTTGTGCAAAAAGGGAAAAAAAATTACTATCTCGTTAATTGCAATTAATTTTTAACATCCTTCTTTAGTGGTGGCTTTTATTTTGTTGATACTTTTGTATTGTCATTAATAGTATGAAAGTTATTGCAATCCTCATTTCCTTTTTTACTTTCTCCTCTTGCTATGCAAGTGATTCAACTTATACAATTAAAATTAATTTTCTTTACGGTTCACGACCTGCAAAGGGTTATCATCAGCAAGAATCAAAACGATTTGGTGGTATAAAAGGCGGTCATGTCAATATTGAAGCCGGTG
>JBIOVR010000474.1:0-6504 GCA_044867875.1 Chitinophagaceae bacterium | reverse complement strand
AGGGTTGAAAGAAGCCTATAGAGTATTAAGACACGGAGGAAAGCTGATTTTTAGTACATGGAATAAAGTAGAGACCGTTAAAGCGATCCATGAAGGACGGGTGGTTATTGAAAGTTATTTTGGAGATGATCCGCCAAAATTTTACAGTGTTCCGTTTTCAATGTATGATGACAGGGAATTAACTACCATTGCAAGACGTGCAGGATTTAAAAGTATCACTACAACATTGGTTAAAAAAGAAGGCTTTAGTCCTTCGGCAAGTGATCTTGCTAAAGGAATTGTGGAAGGTAATCCTGTTTATATGGCAATATTGGAAAGAGATGCTTCTCTTGTAAATGTTATTAAGGAGCATGTACAAAAAGTGCTTACAGAAAAATTTGGGGCTAAAGATCTCAGGAGCCCTTTAGAGGCGTGGATGGTGGAGGGAGTAAAGTAAAAAGTAAAAAATTAAATAGTAAAAATGAGATATTCCCTTCCTCTTTTATTTGTTTTTTTAATAACAGCATGCAAACAATCTGAAAAAGAATACACTTCCTGGAATAATTATGGTGGCAGCAAAGAAAATATACATTATTCTTCTTTAACGGAAATTGATACCAGCAATGTAAGTCAGTTACAGCCAGCATGGATATTTAATACCGGCGATGCTGATACGGTAAAGAACTCACAGATACAATGCAATCCTATCGTTGTTGATTCAATAATGTATGTGACCTCTCCTACCCTCAAACTTTTTGCATTACATGCTGGCACCGGGCAAAAGATATGGGAGTTCGATCCTGATTCAATGTCTTTAAATTTTGTTTTGAATAATAGTCGTGGTGTTACCTATTGGACCGATGGAAAAAATGATAAACGAATTTTTTATGTTGCCAGTTCTTACCTGCATTGCATTGATGCTACAAATGGTCAATTGGTAAGAAGTTTTGGTGACAGCGGGTTAGTTGATCTGCATAATGATCTCGGTCGTGAAGTGCAGGATCTTTTTGTTACTGCTACATCGCCGGGTATTATTTATAAAGATCTTTATATACTTGGTTCAAGAGTTGACGAAGGTGCTGCAGCAGCGCCGGGACATATTCGTGCATTTGATGTAAGGACCGGGAAACTTCGCTGGACATTTCATACTATCCCGCAACCCGGTGAAGCTGGGTATGAAACATGGGAAGACCCGGAGGCATATAAACATATTGGCGGTGCTAATAGCTGGAGCGGATTTACACTTGATGAAGCGAGAGGAATTTTATTTGCACCAACCGGCTCTTCTTCTTATGATTTTTATGGTGGCAAAAGAAGAGGCCAGAATTTATTTGCTAATTGTTTACTTGCGTTAGATGCTGAAACAGGGAAACGCAAATGGCATTTTCAATTTATACATCATGATCTCTGGGACTGGGATCTGCCTGCACCACCTGTATTAGTTACAATTGAAAAAGATGGAAAGAACATCGATGCAGTGGCGCAAACAACAAAGCATGGAATGGTTTGGCTTTTTGAAAGAGAAACAGGAAAGCCTGTTTACCCAATAAATGAAATGCAGGTTGATACTAACACAGAGTTAATTGGTGAAAAAGTTTGGCCATCACAACCAATGCCAACTTTTATTAAACCATTTGTAAGGCAAAGTTTTTCTGCAAATGATATCAATCCTTATTTACCTGATTCCACAATAGCGAAATTGAAAAAAGACCTGGAAGGTTACCGTTATGGAAAAATGTTTATACCACCTGGAAAGAAGACCGCTGTTGAATTGCCCGGCTTTGATGGTGGCGCTGAATGGGGCGGCCCTTCTTATGATCCCCAAACTAATTTGCTTTATGTGAATGCAAATGAAATGGGATGGCTTGTGACCATGCGTGATGTTGCTCCTGAGCCCCCAAGAAAAGAAAATTATGGACAGGCTGGTGTTCGCCTTTATCAAAAATATTGTATCAGCTGTCATGGTGTTGATAGAAAAGGCACAGGAAATTTTCCAACTTTAATTAATGTACAGGAAAGATATCACAATGAAGACATCATGTCATTGCTTTCTACCGGCCGGCGAATGATGCCATCTTTCAACTATATAACTAAAGAAGAAAAAGAAGCAATCGTTTCTTATATCCTTGATTCAAAAAAGGATCAGCTAAAGGATTTTATCCGCTCTGCGCAACCACAGGATGCTTACAGAAATGTTCCATACGCTATGACAGGTTATAATAAATTTTTAAGCCCGGAAGGTTATCCAGCAATTGCACCCCCATGGGGAACAATCACGGTTATTAATTTGAATACCGGAGAACATGTTTGGAAAACAACGCTTGGCGAATATCCTGAATTAAAAGAAAAAGGAATTCCGCCAACTGGAACTGAAAATTACGGTGGCCCGGTTGTAACGGCAGGCGGCTTATTATTTATTGCGGCTTCACGGGATGGAATGATAAGAGCCTATAATAAGGTCAATGGAAAATTATTGTGGGAATATGAATTGCCATCACCTGGTTTTGCCACACCATCAGTCTATGAAGTAAATGGTAAACAATTTTTAGTAATTGCATGCGGCGGCGGTAAATTAAAAACCAAATCGGGAGATGCTTATGTAGCTTTTGCTTTACCCGACAAACAATAACTTATAAAAGAGGCGAGATATTTCTTTCTGCTTTTCTTTCAGCAAGAAAAATAGCGGTAAGTATAGTAATGAGTACAACGCTGTATTCAACTCCATTCAGTGACCGGCCAACTACAAACCAGCCATTTTCACTGTGAACTGTGATGATCCCTGTAATAAGAATGATCATTTCACCTATACAGAAAATTTTTACAAAAAAACGCAAGAACATAAGTACACCACCTGTTAATTCAAATAGAGTAACGGCCCATGCCAGGTAAAAACCAAAAGGAAAGCCTTTGCCTTGCAAAAAATCACCAAAACCGGGAAGCGTATTATTATAAATTCTTACTCCCGCATGAAGTAAAAAAACAACACCCATCATCATTCGAAGCGCCGCAATGGAATAAGTAGGTTTGAACAGGTTATCTATATTCATTCTTAATTCAAATGCTTTTTGCCAAAAAAATAGATTAAGGCAAGATAAAGAACAACTGCAATGACAAAAGAAATGATCACAGATGTATCATGAATGCCCCTGTGTTTTTGTATTAGGAACTGGTCAATAAGGTTGTAGACTACGACAACAATTATTACTGTTATAATTCTTTGTCTTTCCCGCATGGTGTAAGTTAAAATTATATTATGGATCCGATCAGAAGAATAATTACCCGGTTAATAGTGGTTAATCAAAACTAAACAAAAATTAAAGTTTCATATCGCTGATGATCGCTTTTATCTTTTCATCTAATGTTGCATTTGCTTTATCAAATTCATCTGCATTTTTCAAGTTTGTATTTACGCTAAAATAAAATTTGATCTTAGGCTCTGTACCGCTTGGTCTTGCGCTGATCTTGCTTCCATCTGCAAGTATGAACTGCAGCACATTTGATTTAGGAAGTTTGATCTGCCACTCTTCGCCTGTTTTTAAGTTCTTTCCTTTTTTTAATTCATAGTCGAGTAATTGAACAACATCGGAACCGGCAAGAACCTTCGGTGGATCATTTCGGAATCCAGCCATCATATCAGCGATCTGCTGCTGGCCATCCATTCCTTTTTTAGTAATTGAAATAAGATGCTCTTTATAAAAATTGTATTGAACAAACAGATCGATAAGCTTAGCGAATAAACTACGCCCCTTATTTTTTTCATAAGCGGCCATTTCACATAGCAATGCAACAGCACTGACGGCATCTTTATCTCTTACTTTATCACCGATCATTAAGCCATAACTTTCTTCTCCGCCTACAACATAATTTTCTTTTCCTTCTTTTTCTCTTATCAGTTCGGCGATCCATTTAAAACCGGTGAGCACATTATAGCAGGTAATATTATTTCCCTTTGCTATTTCATCGATCAGTTCTGTGGTCACGATCGTCTTCACCACCATATCATTGGGTTTGGCAATTCCTTTTGCTTTTCTTGCTTCGATCATGTAGTTAAATGCCAGAACAGCAGTTTGGTTACCATTTACAAGCACCCAATTTCCATGATGATCTTTTACACCAATACCCACACGGTCGCTATCGGGATCTGTACCTAATAAAATATCTGCATCCAGTTCTTTTGCTTTCTTCATGCCGATACTCATTGCTTCACTTTCTTCAGGATTAGGATACACTACCGTTGGAAAATCACCGCTGATATTACTTTGCTCTTCCACAATATGAACATTGGTAAATCCAAAACGTTTCAGCACTTGTGGCACCATTGTAATACCTGTGCCATGTATAGGTGTGTAAACAATTTTAAGATCATGTTGCTTTTCTATCACTTCAGGATAAACACTTAAACTCTTCACCATTTCAATGTATTCTTCATCCATATCCTTTCCTATGATCGTAATGTTTGCTTCACCTCCACTCCATTTCACATCATCCACAGATGCGATCTTTTCCACTTCTTTAATTACATTCTTATCATGAGGCGGCACTAACTGCCCTCCATCATTCCAATATGCTTTATAACCATTATACTCTTTTGGATTGTGTGATGCCGTACACACAACACCGCCCTGGCAACCAAGATGGCGGATTGCAAATGAAAGTTCAGGAGTTGGCCTCAATGCTTCAAACAAAAAAACTTTTATTCCATTTGCTGCAAAAACATTGGCAACTGTCTCCGCAAAAAAGCGGCTGTTATTCCTGCAATCATGTGCTATTGCTACACGGACCGGCCCACCGGGATAAGTTTGATTCAGATAATTTGCAAAACCCTGCGTCGCCATTCCCACTGTATATTTATTCATCCGGTTTGTGCCCACACCCATTATACCCCGTAAACCACCTGTTCCAAATTCAAGATTCCGATAAAATGATTCGGCCAGTTCTTTTGGATTCTCGGCCTGCATTTTTTTAATCGCATCCTTAGTTGCTGCGTCAAAATTTCCTTTTAGCCAGTTGGTTGATCTCTCTTGTATCACTGCTTCCATTATTGAACATTTAAAGGTTTAAATTTAGTCCCGATAGCTATCGGGATGAAAGTTATAGAATTTTATCATTTGAAACTGAAAAGCATTAGGAAACGTATTTTTGTTCAATGAAGTCAGCACCTGTGCAAAACTCATCGTCTGTTGCGACGCTCCGTTCATCGTTCTGTTCACTATTCAGCATGCTGGTGGGTTTTATTTTTATTCCTCTTACTTTTTGTGCTCAAACAGATACTTCGAAACTTGTTGTATCGGAAAATCTATCAACCCCGCCAATTGATACGGCTATAAAACCTGGTTCACCTGCGATCGCAAAGATGAATTCACCTTATTATTATCTCACCCCCGAACAAAAAAGAAAAAGACAATGGTTTATCGGTGGTCTTAATGTGGTAGGTTACGGAGCATCTATCGTTATCTTCAATAATACCTGGTACAAAGACTATCCAAAAACATCGTTCCATACATTTAATGATAATGGGGAATGGCTGCAAATGGATAAAGTGGGTCATGGATGGGCAGCTTACAATGCAGGCCGTGCATCAGCAGCAATGTGGGTATGGGCCGGCGTTGCACCTAAAAAAGCGGCATGGATCGGTGGTATTAGCAGCACAGTATATTTAACGGTAATAGAACTTCTGGATGCTCATTCCGCTAAGTGGGGATGGAGTTGGGGGGATATGGCTGCAAATGTTTTGGGTTCGGCATTATTCGTGAGTCAGCAGGTTGGATGGGAAGAACAACGTATTCAACTTAAATTTTCATTTCACCGTAAAAACTACTCGGATTCAGTGCTTAACGAAAGATCAGATGACTTGTTTGGTACCAGTTGGATTGAGAGAATGTTGAAGGATTATAACGGACAAACTTATTGGCTCAGCGCTAATCTCAGATCTTTTTTTCGCGAATCAAATATACCACCGTGGTTGAATGTGGCTATTGGTTATGGCGCAGATGGAATGTTTGGCGGTTATCATAATATCTGGATCGATGAAGAAACAGGTTTGCCAGTTAACAGGACAGATATAAAAAGATACAGGCAGTTGTTCCTTGCACCTGATGTCAATTTCAGTAAAATAAAAACAAACAGCAAAGGAGTAAAATTATTACTAGGAATCCTCGATGCTTTTAAATTTCCTACACCAAGCCTGGAATTGTCCAATAGAAAGTTGAAGGTGCATGCGATACATTTTTAGTCAGAACCACGATTTTTAGAATTAAAAGGATTATGAGGAATTTTAGATCTTGTTATAAGACTTTTCCCATTATCCTCTTAATCCATCTTTATTCCATCATATCCCGATTCTTTCTGTAAATCCAACAAATCGTGGTTCTAAATTAGATAAGCTCCAGTTACTTCTTCTCCTTTCACTTCAACAAAAATATGTTCCTGTAAAGTAGTTGCGATAGATAACCCAACATAATCAGGTCTTACGGGGAAACTCGTATGTGTTCGTTCCACTAGTACAAGTGTTTGGATCTTTTTAGG
>JBIOVR010000473.1:0-6111 GCA_044867875.1 Chitinophagaceae bacterium | reverse complement strand
ATGCGGCGCATAATATTAATAGCAACATCATGTCCGTCAAATAGCGAAGCCGCTGTAACGATCCTGACTTTATTTTTTAGAGTATATGACATCAACTACAAAAATAGATGAAAAAGCTAATGCCTGTTAGTGACACAAACTATTGATTTCAAACTCCTCCAAATGTGATGCTTTCAAAGGTTTGAGTGGGGTTTATTACATTTGCTGCATGCAGCATATTATCGAGTCTACACTTGAACTTTATAAAAAATGGCGTGGCAAAGAAGCTGCTTCGATCGATGTATTGCCACGATCAGGCAGCGAGAGAAGATATTTTCGTATTCATGAACAGGATGGTTCCACAATTATTGGGACTTATGGTGCCAATATAAAAGAGAACGAAACCTTTTTCTATTTTTCGCAAAATTTTTTTAGCAAACAATTACCTGTAGCTAATATCCTTGCTATCAGTGATGATCGAATGTTTTATCTGCAGGAAGATTTTGGTGATATATCATTGATCGATCGGCTAGAATCGGAAGGTTATACTGAAGAAATATATGGTCTCTTTCAAAAAAGTTTACAAACACTTGCAAAGCTCCATGTAAAAGGTGATAAGGAGCTTGACTATGACCGCTGCCTTACTAACACAGAATTTGGAAGACAAGCTATCATGGCTGACCTTCTTTATTTCAAATACTATTTTTTAGACGCATTAAGAAAACCATACGATAAGCAAAAACTTATTGATGATTTTGAAGCACTAAGTAATTATCTAACTCACACCGAATACAAATATTTTATGTTTCGTGATTTTCAAAGCCGAAACATTATGGTCAAAAAAGATAATTCAATTCATTTCATCGATTACCAGGGAGGAATGAAAGGGGCTCCACAATATGATGTAGCAAGTATGCTTTGGCAGGCAAGAGCCAATCTTTCAGATGAATGGAAAGAAAAATTATTGAATGACTATATCAGTGCATTAGAAAAAATTGTTAATTCAAAGATCAACAAGGGAATTTTCAAAAGCCAGTACAATGGATATGTAATGATCCGTTTACTTCAAGTACTCGGCGCTTATGGCTTTCGTGGCTTGTTTGAGCGTAAAGCACATTTTTTAACAAGCATTCCTTTGGCATTAACTAACTTAAAATGGTTTATCAATAATCAAAGCATTGGTATTTCATTACCTGAATTTAGAAAGGTGCTTGACATCTGTGTAGATGATGAGATCATTCAGCAGTTCACTCCTTTGCAGGCAACTGAAAAAACTCCACTAACAGTTAAGATCAGTAGTTTTTCTTATAAAAAAGGATTACCGCTTGATGAAACCGGTAATGGCGGTGGATTTGTTTTTGACTGCCGTGGTATTTTAAACCCGGGCAGGATCGAAGAATTTAAATCGCAAACGGGTCGTGACAAATCCGTGAAAGACTTTTTAGAACAACAAACTAAAATGTCCGACTTCCTTAACAGCGTTTTTGATATTGTTGACATAACTGTTGAAGATTATTTAAAAAGAGATTTTGAAAGTCTGATGATCAGTTTCGGCTGCACTGGCGGGCAACATCGCAGTGTATATGCTGCCGATGCGCTGGCAAGACATTTAAGAAATAAATTCAAAGTAAAAATCGAGTTGAAGCATCTTATCCAGGATGAAAAGAATTGGATCAATACTACCCCCAACCCCTAAAGGGGAGTTTGGAAAACCAAAATAATATGGAGAAAAAAATGCATGCTGGCGCAAATAAACCTTTATATCAAAAGGCAAGGGAACATAGAAATAATGCGACATATGCTGAAACTATTTTATGGGGATATCTAAAAAACAAACCATTAGGTTACAAATTTCGTAGACAACATCCATACTCAATTTATATACTTGATTTCTATTGCCATATTTGAAATTGGTTATTGAAGTCGATGGATCAATACATAATCGTACAGAGATTAAAATAAATGATGAAGAAAGGCAAGTTAATTTACAAAATGACGGATTAGTGGTTTTAAGATTTCAAAACGAGGAAGTAACAGAGACCTTAGAGAAAGTCATACTTAAAATTGAAAATTTTTTATCAAAAAGAAAAAATGAAGAATAGTGATCGTAACTCCCCTTTAGGGGCTGGGGGTATGAAGGCAATGATCTTTTCGGCAGGCTTAGGAACAAGATTTAAACCATGGACAGATGCACATCCCAAGGCTCTTGCAGTTGTAAATGGCAAATCATTGCTGCAAAGAAATATTGAATACTTACAGCAATATGGGATCAGGGATGTTGTTGTAAATGTTCATCATTTTGCCGATCAACTTATTGAAACTATTATAAAAAGCAAAGGATGGGGAAGCAAGATCACAATCAGTGATGAAAGAGATGAACTACTTGAAACCGGTGGAGGATTGCTAAAAGCAAAAGAATTTTTTATTCCCGGCGAAAAATTTATAACCTGCAATGCTGATATTCTTACCGAGCTCGACATTTCTAAACTCATTTCATTCCATACAGAAAAAAAAGCATTGATCAGTTTCGGAGTTACGCAAAGAAAAACTTCCCGCTATCTTTTATTCGATGAAAATGATCGTCTTTGTGGCTGGCGAAATGCAACAACCGACCAGGATAAAATATCCATCCCAAAAACTCAATACAAGGAAAAAGCTTACAGTTGCGTAGTCGTATTTGAGTATGATGTTTTCAGATTAATGGAAGAAAAGGGATTCTTAGGAAAATTTTCACTTATTGATGTATACCTCGCATTGGCCGCTGAGCATCTTATTGTTGGTTTTGATCATACCGGCGACAGATTTGTGGATGTTGGCAAACCCGAAAGTATTGTCATCGCTGAATCAGTTTTTGTATGACGATAGTTAAGGTTTTTTGAACGGTAAATTCAGTCTTATCTATTTAAATTATATTACAGGCCGATTTAAAAAATTATTTAAATGAAGAAACTATTTATTGGATCTATCTTATCATTAATTGTTATAACGCAATATGCGCAAGTAACAAAATTTGATAGCAAGGAATCATTCTATCCTCAGTTTTATCCTTATCCCGGAAATGATTATCGCAGTGCTAGCGGAGAACCGGGTCCTAAGTATTGGCAGAACCGTGCCGACTATAAGATCAATGCAACACTTGATACGGGTTCTCATAAAGTAAGTGGAGATGTAGAAATTACCTACACCAATAATAGCCCGGATAATCTTAAATTTTTATGGTTCCAGGTTGATCAGAACATTTACCGCGAGGATTCCCGCGGTTCCGCAACAACCACGCAAGCTGGTGGCCGCTGGGCAAATACAAAATTCACAGAAGGTGATGTAATAAAATCAATAAATGTTGATGGCGCTAAACCATACACGCCAAAATATACTGTTAGTGATACCCGGATGCAACTTTGGTTGAATGATGCCTTGAAAGGTTCGGGCAATAAAATAAAAATTAAGATCTCATTTGAATTTACAGTTCCTGAATATGGAACCGACCGTATGGGAAGATTGAAAACAAAAAATGGAATAGTATATGAAGTGGCACAATGGTTTCCTCGCTTATGTGTTTATGATGATATACAAGGTTGGAATACTTTACCATATGTTGGACAAGGAGAGTTTTATCTTGAATACGGTGATCTTGAATATACGATCACAGCTCCTTCAGACCTTATCGTTGTTGGTTCGGGAGAATTACTAAATCCACAGGATTGCTATACTTCTGATCAGCAAAAAAAATGGGCTGAAGCAAAGAACAGTGATAAAACTGTAACTATCCGCGGTGAAAAAGAAATAAAAGAAGCATCATCAAGACCGAATAAGGCAAGCTGTACATGGAAATTTAAAATTGTCAATGCAAGAGATGTGGCCTGGGGAGCATCAAAAGCATTTGTTGTTGATGCTGCAAAAATTAATTTACCAAGTGGTAAAAAATCAATGGCCATCAGCGCTTATCCTGTTGAAAGTATAAAGAAAAATGGCTGGCAACGCAGCACTGAAATGGTAAAAGGTTCTATTGAACATTATTCAAGCAAGTGGTTTGAATTTCCTTATCCTGCAGCTACAAATGTGGCAGGAATCGTTGGTGGTATGGAATATCCGGGTATAGTTTTTTGCGGATATACTTCTTCAGGCGACGGTTTATGGGGAGTTACCGATCATGAATTTGGTCATACCTGGTTCCCGATGATCGTTGGCAGTAATGAAAGAAAATATGCATGGATGGATGAAGGCTTTAATACATTTATTAATGGTCTCTCTACCCAAGAATTTAATAAAGGTGAATTTGCCTCCGCTTCATTTTTTCCCGGCGATATGACGAGTTATGTTTTTAAAGATGATATGGATGGTTTATTCAATGCACCTGATGTGATCGGTCAAAATGATCTTGGTATTGCTGCTTATGAAAAGCCATCGATCATGCTGAATGCATTGCGTGATGTGGTACTTGGTCCCGAAAGATTTGATGCGGCTTTCCGCGAATATGTAAATCGCTGGGCTTTTAAACATCCGACTCCATGGGATTTCTTTCATTCTATGGAAAATGTTTCTGGTGAAGATCTTGGTTGGTTTTGGAGAGCATGGGTATTGAATACATGGAAACTTGACCAGGCGGTGAAAGATGTAAAATACATTCGCAATGATCCGGCAAATGGAGTGAATATTACAGTTGATAATTTGGAAAAAATGGCAATGCCCCTTCTTATACAAATAAAAGAAGAGAATGGAAAGGTTCATGATCTTAAGCTTCCTGTAGAAATTTGGCAGCGTGGTTCTTCATGGACTTTTCATGTAGCTACCACAAGTAATGTAACAGATGTTGTACTTGATCCCGATAAAAAATTGCCGGATTTTAATCGAAGTAATAATAAAATGAAGGAAAAACCTTTTTAAAATTTAACCCTCCTGCATGGAGGGTTTTTTTTATAATTTGCGATTGCAATTCTCCAACAGCTATTTAACCATCAACTCCTAAAACCTATTTTATGACAACAGAACAAATAATGAAGGAACTTGAAAAGAAAGGTTCTGAATCAATAAGGAAGATCTTCCTGAATCATAGAGTCAAAGAACCATTGTTTGGTGTAAAAGTTGCCGATCTGAAAGTGATTCAAAAAAAAGTGAAGAGAGACCATGCACTTGCTATGGATCTTTTTGCAACAGGCAATTATGACGCAAGATATCTCGCCGGACTTATTGCTGATGAGTCAAAAATGAGTAAGAAAGATATCCAGCAATGGGCTGAAGGCTCCAACTGCGGTGCTATAAGTGAATATACCGTTGCTTGGGTGGCAGCTGAAAGCAATTATGGATGGGAGTTAGGAATGAAGTGGATCGACTCACCTAAGGAATTAATTGCTTCTGCTGGTTGGAACACTTTATCGGGTGTAATTGCTATGAAACCGGATAATGAGCTTGACATCACATTGATCAAAAAATTATTGCAGAGAATTGTAACGGAGATTCATTCTGCTCCTAACCGCGTTCGCTATACGATGAATGGTTTTGTAATTGGTGTGGGGGCCTTTATAAAAGAACTTACAAAAGACGCTATTGATATTTCAAAAAAGATCGGTGATGTTTATGTTGACATGGAAGGAACTGCGTGCAAAGTTCCTTCAGCCGTGGATTATATTAAAAAAATAGAAGCCAAAGGCTCTATTGGTAAGAAAAAGAAAACAGTGAAATGCTGATCTTATTATTATAATACTTCTTGCAATTTATCCAAAGTGGTTTCCTCAAGCACTACTCTTTGTTTATGTATATTCCATTTCACCAATGCGATCTTTTCATAAGTGATCTCAATACCAGTGATATCACCATCACGAAAACAACAACAGCCAGAATTAAAATAGGATGGTTTCAGTGTTAGATATTGTGTGGGGGTTGTTTTATAATTCCGGCCTCTTCCTTTTATTTCTTCTTCAATCTTTTTCACTTCATCAGCTCTGTTTCCTTTTATAGCATCGCCTAATTGTCTATGCAATCTTTCCGGATGTGTGAGTGATTCAAAAACTGGTTGATGCGTATGGCCTGTTATCAGCACAAGATTGTTATATTTTGCCGACCATTCATACATAATAAGATTGTGAGCCGTTTTCAGATCTTCATCATAAGCAGGTGTATTGAAATTTATTCTTA
>JBIOVR010000472.1:0-9426 GCA_044867875.1 Chitinophagaceae bacterium | reverse complement strand
TCCATTTCCAATAATTTACATCATGAGCTCCATCATGCGAAAAGAATACAGTGTCTTTTAAACATCCATATGAAATATTTGATTGAAAATCGGCCGATACTGTATCAACTGTAACAAATGAAAGTGTTTGTAAGGGAGTTTCCTGGCCGCATTCATCTATTACAATATTTCCGTCGCTTCCGGGTTTTAATGAAACAGTATATGTTCCTTTTACAGAGATGGGAGAAGAAAATTTTACAATGATATATTCTGTTTTGCCATTAATACAATTTCCAAATGCGCCAACTACATTAACAGGTGAAGGGCCCGATACAGAAAAATCAGTTCCATTGGCAGCAATAGTGCCACAGTTTATTTTTTTAGGGAAATAAATTTTTATTGAATCCGGTGCACAACCAGGCTTGCCAACGCTATCGGCAAATATTGGTTGTGGTTTGTTATATGAAAATGAAACGAGTTCGCCTTGAGGAATAACATTGTCGCAATTATCCCGAAGTGTATTACCATCACTGCCGTTATTAATAACGACACTATAATTGCCATTCGCCAGCGGCGCCGCCAGCGTTATTGTTATTTCATCGAGGTCAAAAGCAAAACCACAGGAATCAGGTAACGCAGATGTAACAGTTGTTACGCCAGGAAGTAAACTGAATTCTGAGCCACTTGAAGTGAAGCTGGTGCATTTCACTTTTTTATTCAGCTTAACAGTAATTTTTGTTCCATCGCAATCAGGTTTTGCGCTACCTAAATGCGGAATGTTTGGATCTGTGATAACAGCATTGCCGCCTGCAAATGAAAGATCATATCCGCTCTGGCCATCTGTAAAATGACTAATCATTAAGATGTAATCATGACCAACAACAAGATTTGGCATAGCAGCAAATGTTGGATCATTTTTGAGCGGATCGGAAGCGCATCCTATAGAGTTAATGCCTGTTGCCGACGCCCCGGTTGGACCATAAGTACCTGCCCAGTTCCCGGTTACTACTAAAGTGTTATTTGTAAAAATAGCATCAGGGCTTTGACTGGTAATGTCCCATAACTGCCAATCATAATCTTCATTTGCGGACAGGGGAGTTATTAAAAATCCTAATGTCCCGGAAGCGAAACAAGTGAATTTATAGAAAAAGGGATTTTTATTCTGGTAAGCGCCGCCGTTAGGTTGATTTGAACAGCCGGGAACAAATAAACTTACAGTTTGACAAACAGGAACGGAAGCTTGGTGAAAAACAGTAGTGCCGCAAACCGGAAATGCGGTGGAAGGAGTTTGCCCCAAATTTGTACAAGTCTGGCCAATGCTGCAGGTTACCGCGAGAACAAGAACTAATAAACCCACAAAGTATTTCAGCAACAGGTTTAAGGGCATAATCTAATATAAATGTTTTCTTTATAGCTCTTGAGACAATAACAACGGTTAAAACGTTGCCCCATTCATCAATCAGCACTACTATATAAATTTTAGGAGAATGATATTATTGCGTTCTGCAATTTTGCGGCAAAAATAGACCGATTGATTCAATTCAATTTGTAAAGTTTTCCCGGTAATGTGGCAACTACTCCTTGTAATTCAAGGTTAAGTATTGCAACCGCCATTGAGCTGCTGCTTAACCCGCTTTTAAAGTTCAATTCATCAACATGCACAAGGTCTTTTTCTTTTAAAATATCAACAATTATTTTTTCATCTTTTGATAATTCGATAAATATTTCTCTTTGAATTTTTGTTTTTGACTTTTGAATTTTTTCCTCCCATCCCATCACTTCGATCAGTTCTTCCGCATCAGTAAGCAGCATTGCTTTATTATTTCTTATCAAAAAATTACAGCCTGCACTTTTATGATCGTTTACTCTTCCGGGCAATGCAAATACATCTTTATTATAACCATTTGCTAATTCAGCAGTGATCATGCTTCCTCCCTTATCGCCAGTTTCCATAACAATAGTTGCGTCACTCATCCCTGCCACAATCCTGTTACGGGTTGGAAAATTATGTTTATCCGGTTTGGTGTTACTTCGAAATTCTGTCAGTAACCCACCACCATGTTTCAGCATGTCTTTTGCAAGATTGGAATGATCTGGAGGATAGATCTGATCAAGTCCATGACCTAATACACCAACTGTAGCCAAATTGTTTTTATAAGCTGTTTTATGTGCTATGGCATCAATGCCAAATGCCATGCCGCTAACAACAACAATATTTTGTGATGAAAGTTCCTTTACTAATTTTTCTGTTTGTTGTTTACCATACTCAGTGTGATTTCTTGTTCCAATGATGGCAACAACCTTTGATGCATTCAGATCTGCATCGCCTTTGTAAAAAAGAAGGGTAGGCGAATCATAGCAATTCAGTAATCGTTGCGGGTAATTTTTATCAGTGAGAAATAATGGTGTGATCTTATATTTCTCAATAAACTTTATTTCATCTTCTGCTTTTGAAAAATCATTGAATGCTTTGATCGCTTTAGCTCTTACTTCCCCAATGCCCTCGATCTTTTCTAATAATTGTTGTTTTGCCTTAAATATCTTTTCAGCAGAACCAAATTCCTGTGCAAGGATCTTTGCATGAACACAGCCGATATTGGGAACTTCAGTAAGAGCAAGCTGATATAGCAGTTCGGTTGTCAAAAGATGATAATTGATAACTGACAGATGATAAATAGGCAATTTACTAAACTATCATCTTTCATCTATCATCTGATCATTGGCTGATCACTTTCAGCTCTGTTCTCCTGTTCAACGCTTTTCCTTCTTCTGTTTTATTATCGGCAATGGGTTGTGTTTCACCAAAACCTTTGGCGGAGAGTCTTGTGGCAGTAATACCTTTTGAGATAAGGTAAGTGACAACAGATTTTGCACGGTTGTTTGACAAAGCCAAATTGTCTGCGGGTTTTCCAACATTATCCGTATGCCCACCGATCTGGATCTTTACCGAAGGATTGTCATTCATTAATTGTACAACAATGTCAAGTTCTGCTTCTGATTCTGCTTTAAGTTCGAATTTGTTTACATCAAAGAAAACATTCTTTAATACAACAGATGCGTTGGCTTCTATCGGTTGCAGCGGAATATTTTTTTCATAAGTGGAATCCGGTGAATGGTTGGTCAGGAAAAAGTTATCTGAATAAAATAAATAACCTTTCCTGTTTACATTAAATGCATAATCTTTTCCAACAGGAAGTGTGATCAGGTAATTCCCTTTTTCGTCCGTCTGTACTTTTGAGATCATTTGTTTTGTATTCAGGTCAATAAGCTCAACAGCAGATGGCAAACCCTTTGTGGTGTTTTTATCAAACACTTTTCCTTTTACCCAAAGAGTTTTATTAGGGCGAATATTTTCTGGTAATGTAAAACTATAAATATCTAAACCGCCCTTACTATCTGAACGATCGCTGGCATAATAAGCGGTCTTTGCATCAGCCGCAATAAACAATGTTCCTTCTTTATAAATTGTATTGATAGGGTAGCCAAGATTTTCAGGCACACTCCAATCTCCTTTCGGTCCCTTTCTTGCATAAAAGAGATCATCCTCACCATAACCTAACAAACCAGCTGATGTAAAAAATAATGTTTGATTATCGGCATGTATAAAAGGGCATGACTCATCACCGGAAGTATTTATTTGCGGGCCAAGATTTTCAGGAGTTGTCCACTCACCATTTAATTGTAAATGCGAAACATAAATATCACTGCCGCCATAACCACCCGTTCTTCTGCTTGCAAAATATAAGTCTCTTTTATCTGGTGAAAGACATGGTTGTGATTCCCATTGATCCGTATTTATTTTACCACCAAGGTTAAGTCCTTCACTCCAGCCTTGCGGGGTTTTAAATGAAATATAAATATCACAACTTCCCCAACCGTCTTTTCTGTTGCAGGCAGTAAATACTAACCATTCTCCATCTTGTGAGATCATTTGTGCACCTTCATTCTGATCGGTATTTACATTGCCGCCAAGCGGAGCTGCTTTTACCCAATCTTTACCATCCCATTTTGCAGAAAAAAAATCTTCATCAAAACCACGAATTCTTCTTGTAAAGAAAAATTCTTTACCATCAATTGTTAAACAAGGAAGATATTCTGATTCTGCACTATTGATCCTGTCACCGGCATTTTTAGGCGCAAACTCATAATTGCGTCCTGCATTCTTTTTTTCCTTGGCTATTGCAAATTCAAAACAACGCTTACGAAACTCACCGGCCTTGCGACTTGCTTCTCCTAATTTGGGATTAGATAAATAATCATTAATTGTATTTAATGCCTTATCAAAATTTCCCATTCCGGCAAGATTAATTGAATAAGGAAGTTTATAAACTTTAGTGGCTGCAGAATCTTTTCTCAAGGCTTTTTCATAATACTCAACTGACAAGTCAGGCTTTCTTGTTTGACCATAAACACCGGCAAGCGATAAATAGGCATCGACATAATTTGAGTCGAGGTATATAGCTTGCAAAAAATAACTGATGGCATCACTGAACCTGTCTTCGGTTGCCTTTGTTATTCCTTCATTGTACATTTTGATTGCCCGTGGATTTATTTTCGCCGGGTTTGAAACCTGCGCATTTAAAGGATCGGCAACAAAAAATTGACAAGAGGAAAGAAGTATGATATAAAAGAAAGTTTTCATTGATATTGCTGGATTTTCTATAACGAATCTAATACATTTTTATTCCCTATTCAGTAAATAAATGTTAAGAGGAATGGGGCTTATTTTGGTTGCATATTGCTGTTTCTAACAGCTCAAGGCACATTAATATATTTATGTATTTGCAGGCTCAGTTCCCATTGAGGATGAGCTTTAATATATTCTATGATCAATGGCGTTATTTCTGCGGCTTTATCCCATTCGGGTTGTAAAAAAAGTTTGCATGATGGAGACACTAATGCAGCATATTTTTCTGCCCAATCAAAATCACTTTTATTAAAAACAACAATTTTTAATTCATTTGCCAGAGGTACAATTCCTGTTAATGGTGCTTTGAATTTTTTGGGTGACAAACAGATCCAATCCCATGAGCCGCTTAGCGGATGTGCTCCTGAAGTTTCAATATGAGTTTTTAAACCAGCAGCCTGTAATTCTTTTGTTAGTTCGGTAAGATCATGCATCAAAGGTTCACCTCCTGTAATAACAACAATATCAGAAGGAGTTTCCTTAACCTTCAATTTTAAACTTTCAACTTTCAACTTCGGATGTTTCTCTGCATCCCAACTATCTTTCACATCACACCAAACACAACCAACATCACAACCACCTAATCTTATAAAGTAGGCAGCTTTGCCTTGATGAAAACCTTCACCTTGTAAAGTATAAAAATCTTCCATCACAGGAAGTGAGGAAATTTTAGATTTTAGATTTACGATTTCAGATTTCATTTGAAACACAAAGGTACAATGCAGTTTTTGCTATTCATTAATTTGGCATGTGCGTTGCAATTCTCCCCTTTGGGGAGATTTAGAGGGGCTTTTAATTCTTCATCTTACAAGATCTGTAAGTGTTATTAAGCAATGCAGCGATCGTCATTGGTCCTACACCACCCGGCACCGGGGTTATCCATGAACATTTTGGAGCAACATTATCATAATCTACATCGCCTCTTAATCTGAATCCACTTTTTTTAGTTGCATCAGCAACACGGGTAATACCAACATCAATTACGATCGCACCATCCTTCACCCAATCTTTAGTTACAAAACCTGGTCTTCCCAATGCGGCTACAATTATATCTGCATTCCTGCAGAGCTCGGCAATATTTTTTGTTTTTGAATGACAAAGAGTGACAGTACAATTTCCCGGATTTTTATTTTCACTTAATAAAATGCTCATTGGTCTTCCAACAATATTACTGCGACCGATCACTACCGCATGCATTCCCGCAGTATTGATCTTATAATGCTCCAGCATAAGCATAATGCCGTGGGGTGTAGCAGAAATAAAAGTTGGTAAACCCTGAACCATTTTTCCAACACTTGAAGGATGGAAACCATCTACATCTTTATCCGGATTGATCGTATTGATCACCTGTTCATCCGAGATATGTTTGGGCAAAGGAAGCTGAACAAGAATTCCATCAACATCAGGATCCTGGTTTAGTTCTTCTATCTGCTCCAGCAATTTATTTTCGGAAGTATCAGCATCGAATCTTATAAGTGTTGATTTGAAGCCAACTTCCTCACATGATTTTACTTTTGAAGCAACATAGGTTTCACTGGCGCCATCATTGCCAACTAATATTGCTGCGAGATGCGGAACTTTTTTTCCTTCGGTGGAGAGCTGTGCCACATCTATTTTCAATTGATCTTTTACCGCTTGCGATACTTTTTTACCATCTAAGATTTGCATGGCGCAAAGGTAGTTTTGTGAGCTATGCAGCCCAAACTGTAGTTAGTAATTATTTTGATAGAAAACATCCGGATTTTTTTAACTTAAAGTAAAATTAACTGCTTGACCAAGCCATTCCTTATTCTCTTATTTCTTTTTGTTCATTTTATTATAGGTGGGCAAACCGTTCATCGGCCGGTTGCTGCTGTTTATACCGGTCTTGGTGCTTATAGTAATAATCATGTTGATGTTTTTTCTGTTTCAAACAACCAGGCTTCTTTAGCACAAATCAAAAATGCTTCTACCGGAGTGTATGGTGAAAGAAGATTTATGTTAGGTGAATTGAGTCTTTATCAATTTGCGATAGCAGTGCCAACTAACTCAGGAAATTTTGGTGTTCAAGTTGGCTATTTTGGTTTTAGTGATTACAATGAATCGCAAATGGGTCTTGCTTATGCAAGAAAACTTGGGAGCAAGATTGATATTGGTGTTCAATTTAATTATAATGGCATCAAGGCAAATGGTTATGGTAATTCATCTGCTGTCAACTTTGAGATCGGAACTGTTTTTCATTTAACTGATAAGCTAAATGCGGGTGTGCATGCTTACAATCCTGTCGGAGGCAAGTATGGAAAAAATTCAGAAGAGAAACTGGCATCAATATATACAGTTGGTTTAGGGTATGAAGCTTCGGATAAATTTTTTGTAAGTGCTGAAATAGAAAAAGAAGAAAATCAAACCGTGAGTGTAAATGGAGGTATTCAGTATAAGTTTTTGCCACAGTTCATGATAAGAGCTGGTATTGTCACCAATACTTCCGTTTTATATGGAGGAGCAAGCTTGTTTTTAAAAACTTTTCGACTTGATGTCGTTGCGAGTTATCATCCGCAACTGGGGGTCACGCCAGGTTTGCTTCTCATTTATGATTTTAAGAAGAAAGAAAATTGAAAAAGTTTTTTTTCATATTACTCATTACAAACTTCTCACTTACCACTGCCTTGAGCCAGGAATCTCCCGTATCAACTCTAGAGCAGCAATTTGAAAATCTTACTGATGTTGACCAGTCTGAAACCGAAGATGACAGTTACCATCAGCAATGGGAGAGATTTAGAAAAAATCCGCTTAATTTAAATACTGCGGATGAAAACGATCTACGTGAACTGAAAATTCTTTCAGGATTGCAGATCGCTAATCTTATTTCATACAGAAAACTGGTTGGGAAATTCATAAGTATTTATGAATTGCAGGCGGTTCCTTCCTGGGATACTCAAATCATAAAAAAACTTTTGCCTTTTATTACCGTTGCTGAACCAATAGATCTTACAGATTTTTTTAAAACAAGACTTAAAGTTGGGGAACATACTTTGTCATTTCGGTATTCCCAAGTGCTGGAGAAGTCAGCAGGTTTTGAAAAAACAAGTTCGGGAACGAAATATCTTGGCAGTCCGCCCAAGCTTTTTTTTCGTTATCGATACCAGGATAAAAATTTATTACAATATGGAATAGTGGGAGATAAGGATGCAGGGGAACAATTTTTTAAAGGAGCTCAGAAATATGGATTTGATTTTTATTCTTTTCATTTTTTCGCAAGAAAACTAGGATCAGTACAGGCATTAGCATTAGGAGACTTTACAGTGAATATGGGGCAAGGATTGATCCAATGGCAAAGTCTTGCATTCAGAAAAAGTGTGGATATACTTGGAATAAAAAGACAATCGCCTGTACTCCGTCCTTATAATTCAGCAGGTGAATTTAGTTTTCATCGCGGTGCCGGGATCACTTGGCAAAAAGGAAAAATTGAAGCAACGGGTTTTATATCTTACAGAAAACTCAGTGCAAATTTTGCAGCGGACACTGTAACCTATGAAGAGTACATCACCTCTTTTCTTAACTCCGGCTATCATCGTACCGAAAGTGAAGTGGCTGGCAGACATAAACTGGGACAATTTGCTCTTGGCGGAAACATAAAATACAGAGCCAGTAATTGGCATGTGGGGTTGAATGCTATTAATTTTAATTTCTCTGCACCTGTAGTAAAAAGGCAGGAGCCATATAATTTATATGCTATAAGTGGTAAATACTGGAGTAACTATAGCATTGATTACAGCTATACTTATCGCAATCTTCATTTTTTTGGAGAAGCTGCGGTTGATAAAAATTTCAGCAAAGCATTCCTGAATGGATTATTAATAAGTGTAGATCCACGAATTGATATTTCATTTCTACATCGTCATATTGATCCGCAATATCAATCCAATAATGGAAATGCATTTACTGAAAACACATATCCAACGAATGAGAATGGTTTTTATTCGGGTATTAGTATACGGCCTGCGTCGGCATGGCGCTTTGATGCGTATATTGATATTTATAAATTTCCCTGGTTAAAATATTTAGTAGATGCACCAAGCCAGGGGAAAGATTTTTTGGCGCAAATAACTTATTCTCCAAACAGGCAACTTGAAGTGTATACAAGATACTGTAGTGAATCAAAACAAGGCAATCAACCCGATAATAATTTGGCGACGAATTATCTTGTATCACTGCCACGACAAAATTGGAGAACCCAGATCAGCCTTAAAATAAATCAATCCTTTGCCGTCAGGAACCGAACTGAATTATTATGGTATGATAAAAATGGCGTAAATGCAGAAAGAGGATTTCTAACTTTTTTTGATGTTATTTATAAACCATTGCTTAAAAATTATAGTGCCAACATCAGGCTTCAGTATTTTGAAACGGATGATTACAACTCCAGAATTTACGCATACGAGAATGACGTTCTCTTTTATTATTCCATCCCTGCCTTTTATGATAAAGGATACCGGTATTATTTAAATATCAATTACGACTTGAATTCTTCTATTTCATTTTGGATAAAATGGTCGCAAACCCTATATCGCGATGCAGAGTCGATCGGCTCGGGATTGGATGAAATTCCGGGCTCAAAAAAATCCGAGATCAGGATGATGGCGAGAATTGTTTTTTGATTTATAAACGCTTGTTAGCTCCTTTGACGTTTTGTTAAAATTTTGTTTACTTTGCCGCAGCTTTTATAAAAAAGCTGATGTCTTAATATCGTACCCTCCCACCATGAAAATGAACTTTTTAGG
>JBIOVR010000471.1:0-9207 GCA_044867875.1 Chitinophagaceae bacterium | reverse complement strand
TCAACCATTACATTGCAAACATCAGTTGCATAATTCTTTTGCACTTTTACCTGGCTAAGATCTAGTCGGTCGGCGGCCATTTCCAGAGTTTCGTCGAGGATTTTATTAATACTTACTGGTCGGATATTTAGTTCAATGATCTTCGTAGCATTCAGCAGGTCAGAGATAAGTTGATTGATCCGGATACTGTTTCTGCCTATCATATCTAACAACATTGAAGATTCATTATTCTGGGTGGTGAGTTCTTGTAATTGTTCAGCTGCCAAGGAGATATTTGTCAACGGGTTTCTTACTTCATGTGCTATTGTTCTTGCCACACGACCTGTTGCCGTAAATTTTTCCATGCTTTTTAATTCTCTTAGTTTGGCATCCATCCTTTTCAGTTCCTCGATATTTGCCTCCAGTTCTTTCTGATATTGAATATTTTTTTGACTTGACTTATCCCGGGCAGCACTTTCTTTAATATAAGTAAACAGCGAATATAATATGGCAATTATGGATGTGATAAGGGAGATGAAAATGATAATTTGCGTGGTTTTAAATGAATCGGTGAGATTGTTTTTTCTTTCAGACATTAAGCTCTCTTCATTTTTAATAAAATGCTGAGTATACATGCTAATACTGTCTAAAAGAGCTTGTCCTCTTCGCCTGTTGAATTCAACAACCGGTGTTGTTTGTTCGCCTGCCTGTTGGAAAGCGGCAATATTTGTTTTCATCAATGAAAGTCGTAGATCGATCAGCTGTTTTACTGTATCAAGCTTTGCGAGTTGATCAGGATTATTTGCTTCTAATGTTTTTAGTTCATTATAAATAGTGGAAATGTTTTCCTGGTTTTCGCGATAATTTCTTAAATAGGACTGGTCTTTTGTAATATAATAACCACGTACATTGGTTTCAATTTCTACTACTGAATTTTTTAACTCCCCAATTTTGTTTTCGGCTTTATAGCTATTTGTCACCCAATCATATTCTTTCTGTACAGTCCGGGTAGATCGAAAAATAAAAAAATAGGAGATCATTAGTAACACAAAGGCAACGATATACCCAGCTTTTATTTTTCTTCTTAAAGGCATAGATGTGTGTTTGTACAACTATGTTCACTTATTAAATGAATATAGCTGAAATCTTCTCTAAGCAATATGTCTTACCTGGATTTTCTTAAAGCAAATTAAGCCTATTATAAGATAAGTACACATGACCAAGCTCAATGAATTTGAATTCATTGTTCCTGGGATATACTTCATCTGTAACGTTGAGAGAGTTTAGGATCTTAAAACCTCTTAGGTAGTAGTTTTTTTCCTGGTTGTCTTATTCTTTTTTGTTGATCTTTTATAGGGAACTTTTGCTCCTTCTTCACGAGCTTCTGACAAGCCGATAGCAATAGCTTGTTTAGGGTCAGTAACTTTTTTTCCACTTCTGCCACTGCGTAGCTTCCCTTCCTTCATTTCTTTCATTGCCCGTTCAACTTTTTCTCCTGCCTTTTTAGAGTACTTTGCCATAGTCTTTAATATTGCGATTCAGTTAAACGAGGCTGACTGGCCCTGCTTAGTCCTAATGTATTCATGAAAACATCATACATCTGTGCTTTTAATTTTTTAAAGCCTGCTTCCCGTCTACCTGTTTCAGTATATTCAATATAATAGGGGACCATTTTCAAAAGTAATTTTCCTCCATTGGTGCCATACATTACATCTTGCTTATTTACAACCACGGCTGTACCTGTGATCTCTACATAATATTCACAACCTTTCCTGTAAAAAATAAGTTTTGTCGGAAAATGAAGCTCGTAGGCTTTTTCCCAACTCCTTGGACCATGAGCACTGAACCATAGTAAGCCATCTTCATCCACACTTTCAAACTCAACAATATCATTTGGTAATCTTACGATGTTACTGTTTGTAGTATACATCACTGCACTTTTAATTTGCTCTAGTTTATTTTTTATAAACATGAGTTTATAGTCATTTTCCATTTGTTACTTTTTATAACCTATAAAATCAAATGTGATACCAATGGCGTAACAAATCCATTAATAATTTCAACATACTTAAAAAACATGGTATGTTTTTTTCTCCCTATAATATAGTGTGTGCGGTTCATTTTTAATCTAATAAAACCAATTGGATCATTATTTATGAAACGAATTGAAAACTAGTAACAAGAGATCTTAACCTATGAAAAAAATAGAAATAAAATAAAGTACCCGAGCAATGAATGAGGAAATAATTCCTCGTTCATTGCCTTTAAAAATTTACTGATTAAAATAAAAATTAAACAACATGGCAAATTCAGAAACATTAAGAGATCTAATAAGGATCAACAACGACCGGGTTACCGGCTATTCAAAAGCAGCAACGCAGACCGACGAACAAGATCTGCAAGCATTGTTCAGCAATTTGGCTCAACAAAGTCGTCAATTTGCAAGTGATTTGCGCAGACTAGTAAGTGATGACAAAAATGTTACTGACGAAACCACAGCATCCGGAAAAATCTATCGTGCCTGGATGGATGTGAAAGCAACATTTGGTGGAGATGATCGTCATGGTATACTCGCTTCATGTGAATTTGGCGAAGATGCAGCACAAAAAGCATATAAGGATGCATTAAAAGAAGATGATCTTACAATTGATGTTCGTGCAACAATTGAAAGTCAGAAAGCAATCCTACGCCAGGCACATGATAAAATAAAAATGATGCGGGATACTGCAGCGGCTCATCATTAAAAAACGGTTTTAGTAAGCAGCAATCGAATATTTTTTGTGGCTTCTTTTATTTGTAGTTTTCAATAAGGTCATTGGTAACAATGACCTTATTTATTTTAGAATCGGAGAGATATAAAATAAAAAACCGGCTGTATTTATAAACAACCGGTTAGAACCGCCCTTCGAATTCAAATATTTTAAAATTTATACTTCCAGTTGATCTTGACTTCTAGTTGGTCTTGGGCTTGAAAGCAGCGACACCAGGAGCATAACCAGTGAAATGAAAAATATGGTTTGAGCGATCACCGCAGGTCCTCCTGCAATTATTCCAAATCCAGTTACTCCTGTTATCAGCGCTATGATCATAAACAAAATTGCACTGCGTATCATAGGTTCAAGAATTTTGATCTAAATAAGGGGTAAATAATTTATAGAATGTAAATGTTATCCAAAAAATCATGCCGTTTGGCGTTAGCCTGAAAATTCGTTACAAGCGGGGAAAAGTCGGGGATTTTTTTCATCACTCGATTCAAGAGTGTTGACGAATTTCTAACTATTTGTTATGGTATAAAATTTTCTCGGTTTTACTATTATGCAAAAAGGAAATAAAAAAAGACAGCTTAGAAAACCCCAACACCAAACGAGACCGGGTAGCGAAAGAAAGTTGAAACCTCAACCCGTTTTTGATTACCCCGAAAAAAAAGCCAGCAATAAATTAAGAGGCAAAATTGCCCTGATCACCGGTGGCGACAGTGGAATTGGAAAAGCTGTGGCTATTCTTTTTGCAAAAGAAGGGGCAGATATCGCTATAGCATATTTAAACGAGCATAAAGATGCTCGTGATACCGCCGCTATTATTAGTAAATACAATCGGCGATGTTTCCTTATACCCGGTGATCTTAGCAACGAAAGACATTGCAAAACAGTAATAAAGAAGGTTATTGAGGAATATCAGCGTATTGACATACTGGTAAACAACGCAGCATTGCATTATGAAAATAAAAGTCTGGAAGACCTTACTACCCGTGAATTATTAAAAACATTCAGCACAAATATTTTTTCTTATTTCTGGCTTACCCGTGAAGCACTTCCACACCTGAAAAAGAATTCTTGCATAATTAACACTGCATCCGTGACAGCTTATAGAGGAAGCGGCGGTTTAATTGATTATGCATCTACCAAAGGAGCAATTGTCTCTTTTACAAGAAGTCTTTCTTCAAATCTTGTAAAAAAAGGAATAAGAGTAAATGGAGTTGCGCCAGGCCCGATATGGACCCCATTGATAGCATCCAGTTTTCCTCGAAATAAAGTTGCAGTTTTTGGAAGTGAAGTGCCAATGGGTCGTGCAGGTGAGCCGGTAGAAATTGCACCGGCGTATCTTTTTCTGGCAAGTGATGATGCTAGTTATATAACCGGGCAGTTTATTCATCCAAATGGGGGAGAGATCATTAATGGATAAACTTCTTTGGCATATTTTTCTCAGCCAACATTAAAAAAGTATATGAGAGCAATTTGGACAGGTTCATTGGGTTTTGGCCTCGTGAACATTCCTATAAAGATGTTCAGTGCAGTTCAGGATAGTACATTAGATCTTGATATGCTTGATAGTAAAGATCATTCCAATATCAAGTTCAAACGTGTAAATGAAAAAACGGGGAAAGAAGTTCCTTGGGAGAATATTGTTCGTGGATATTATCTCAATGACAGGTATGTAGTGCTTGATAAATCTGATTTTGAGAAAGTGAGTCCGGAAAAGACAAAGCATATCGAGATCAAGCATTTTGTTGATGAAACAGAAGTTGACAGCATGTATTTTGAACAGCCTTATTATCTCCAACCTGAGAAAACCGGTGTCAGGGCTTACAACCTGTTAAGAGATGCATTTAAGAAAACAGGAAAGGCCGGAGTTGCATTGTTTGTTATGCGTGACCTTGAACATCTTTGTATCATTAAAGCTAAGGACGATGTCATTGTTTTAAACCGTATCAGGTTTGCAGAAGAGATCCGTTCAACTGATGACCTGGATCTGCCATCAGCCAAAAGCAAACCCGATGAACTAAAAATGGCTGTTAATCTCATAAATCAATTATCAGGACCTTTTGATATTAAAAAATATCGCGATGATTACAGTGAAAGATTATTAAAGATCATCAAGGCAAAATCAAAAGGAAAAGCAGTTCCATTTACCCCAATGAAAGTGGTACATTCAAAAACTAAAGACTTGATGGAACAATTAAAAGCAAGTCTTTCAGAAAAAAGAAAAGCTTCATAAGCTTAATTGAATAAATGGCTACGAAAGAAAAATCAGGGATCAAGATCGGGAAACATGTTGTATCGATAACTAATCGACAAAAAATTTATTGGCCCGGTGAAGGATTTACCAAAGGTGACCTGATCGATTATTATGATAAGATAGCGGACTATATCCTTCCGTATTTGAAAGGAAGATGTTTGTCTTTAAAAAGAAATCCAAATGGTATAAATGATAATGGCTTTTATCATAAAGATGCAGGTGAAAACGCACCTTCTTTTGTCGATGTGTTTAAAGTAAAAAGCGAAAGCAACGGAAAAATAATCGACTACATAGTTTGTAATAATAAAGCCACCTTACTTTATGTTGCGAACCTGGGTTGTATAGAAATTAATCCATGGAACAGTACAACGAAAAAAATTGGTAACCCTACATGGATGGTAATTGATATTGACCCTTCCGATAAAAATAAATTTACAGAAGTGGTGGACACCGCACTTGCAGTAAAAATGATCTTGGATAAGGCGGGAATAACTTCCTATTGTAAAACATCCGGCGCCTCGGGATTGCATGTATATGTTCCGCTAAAAAATAAATATGATTATGTAACAGTAAAAGATTTTGCACATATAATTGCTTCTCTTGTGCAGGAACAACTGCCGGAAATAACTACGTTAGAACGATCATTAAGCAAACGTGGACCGAGGATTTATCTTGATTATTTACAGAATAGAACGGGGCAAACACTTGCTTCTGTTTATAGTGTACGACCAGTACCGGGAGCTTCTGTATCAGCACCATTGGAGTGGAAAGAAGTAGATCACAAGTTGAGCCCCAAACAATTTACAATGCAAAATATATTTCAACGCCTAAAAAAGAAAGGAGATCTTTTTGTGCCGGTATTAAATGAATCTAATTCAATCGACAAAGCCTTGAAAGTATTAAACAGGTAGATTTTTTTTAAAGCTGACCTGGAATTCGGTCCCTTCGTTTTCTTTACTCTGCGCTTTGATCTTTGCATTGTGAGATTGTAAAATTGAGTAGGCAACTGTAAGCCCGAGACCCATTCCATTTTTTTTCATGGTGAAAAATGGTTCAAACAATTTTGACTGGTATTCTTTTGTAAATCCTTTGCCATTATCTTTTATGCAAACTTCATAACCATCCTCTGATTCAGTTATACTAATATTCAGGAGCCCATTTGTGCCCATGGCTTCAATTGCATTAATAATAATATTTGTAAAGACGATTGTCAATTTTTCTTTATCAGATTTTAAAATGACAGGATGAGAAGGGTAGTGTTTCTTTACATGAATATTTTGAAGCTTTATCCTGTCTGTGGTCCGGGCAATACTTTCATCCATGATGTCCTGTAATGAATGCTCAAGAAGGGTTAACTCGGATGGTTTGGCAAGATTCAACAATTCAGTAATGATATTATTGATCCGTAATGAATTTCTTTGAATGATATCCATGAAACTTCTTTGCGACTCATCTTTTTCCTGCGGTATCAGTTGCTCTATGGACAAAATGATATTATTCAAAGGATTTCTTATTTCATGAGCCAGCATGCGGATCAGTCTTTCGTTGGCGGCCAGTTTCTCAGCCTGAAGATTTGCTATTTCTGCTTTCTTGATCTTGGTGATATCATGAATGATCCCATGTATCATAAATGTTTCATCATCCGCCTGGCGTTGAGGAGCCAAAGAAAGAAGGCATTCCCTTGTTTCGTTATTATTATTTATGATCTTTATTTCATTGTCTTCTATATGATTTTTTTCATTTAATGGTTTCAGCTTTCCATTTAAATGATGCTCAGAAATAAATTCCCGGAGATTGCGGCCGACCAACTCATCTTCTGAATAACCTAACAATTCTACAGCGGCATCATTCACTTCACTCAGATTGAGCTGGTCGTCAGTAATAAAAACAGCATCTTTTGAACTTTCAAAAAGAGTACGATACTTTGCTTCTCTTGCTTTTAACTCTTTTAAAAAACTTGACCTTTCAAGTGCATAGCGAATACAACGTTCAAGCTTTTCCGTACTCAGATCATTTTTTACGAGGTAATCCGTGGCGCCTCTCTCCATAGCTTTTATATCTATGGCTTTATTGCCTAACCCGGTCAGTAAGATGATCGGCTCATCACAATTCATTTCTGCAGCCGCATCAAGCAGATCTAACCCTGTTTTATGACCCAGAAAATAATCAACAAAATAAAGATGGTATTCTTTGTTTTTGATCGCTTCTATCGCTGAATTATAATCCTGGAACCAATCAACAGTAAAAGACCTTCCTTCAATATCTGTGATATAGTCTTTGATGATGAGATAATCATCCTCATCATCTTCAATAACGGCAATTTTATATTTGTGCTGGTTCGGCATCAATTAGCATTTTAGAATGGATGAAAATCGTGACTTCAACATAGCAAAAACAATTCCTATATACCTTAAATAATTCTTGTAGGAGGCGTTGTTGGTCTAGATTTTTGACATTTACCCTTAAAGTGAAAAATATTTTGGTTTTTTTAGCGTATCATTTGTGCAAAATTTCGTTTTAGAATTTGTATTATTTTTATTGGGCTGGTATTTGATGAGTATCACGATTCATAACGTGATTTTGTTATGAACTGACCTTATCTAAGTAAACCCAAACCGAAAGTGTAATTGCTATTCCATCAATGAAAAAAAAGATCCTGATAATTGATGACGAAGTAGACTTTTGTTTAATTATGAAGGGATATTTCAACCGGAAGAACTATGAGGTTTTTGTAGCCTATAATTTGCAAAGCGGACTTTTTCTTATAGATGAGAATAAACCGGATATTTTATTTTTAGACAATAACTTACCCGACGGGCAAGGCTGGAAATATGTAGACCAAATTGTGGAAAAAAATCCCCATTTAGAGGTTTACCTGGTCAGTGCACACCAATCTAAATCAAGTTTTACCTCGCCAAATAAAAACATTATAGTGTGGGAAAAGCCAATTTCCATGCAGGTATTAAACAGCTCTTTTCAATAAAATGATAAGGGTATAAAGGAAATTAAACAAGACAAAGTGATAACATATAACGGGCAACTTCCTCAAGCCCAACCACATTGTTAGGTTTAATTACATAATCAGCAGCACCTAATTCAAGACAAATTTTCTTGAATCTTTCTGATTCAGCAGTACTCCAAACGACTTTGGGAATATTTTTATAGCGTTCATTTGTACCCAGTTCACGTAAAATATCTGCACCATTTAGTCCGGGCATATTGTAATCCAATACAATAAGACACGGCATTTGATCACTCTTTAATTTTTCAAGAGCTGAAAGGATTTCCTTACCATTATTTACAAAAAAAAGAACAAAAGAAATGTCTATTGAGGCAAACACTTCTTTCAGCATTTCCTGGTCATCTGCGTCATCTTCACCCAGCAGTATGAATTTAGAGGGCAGGTCCCGACTTGTAATTACTTTTTGTGGCACAAATTTTTAGATAAAAAGTGATCTACATTCCTAAGATAGGTGTTTCCCTAATTGGCCGGTGAAATTAGAGAAATTATTATTGGTTACAATTTCCCTTTTGGTTTTTAAAAATATAGTATGAAAAGAAATCCCAAACCTCCCAAGGCAAGTACTGCCTCTTCGGCTAATAACATAACACTTGATGTGCCAACTCCGATTATTACGATTAAAGAAAATGGCAACGGTAACGAAAGCAAACAGCATAAAAATGGTAATAATGGTTCTATCGATGAGATCGATAGTTACGAATTGCTGAGATTATTATTAGAGGTAAAAGAAGGAAACTTCAGTGTTCGTATGCCCGGGGATAAATTAGGTATCAGCGGAAAGATATGTGATACACTTAATGGAATTATTCAGTTGAATGAAGCGTTGGTTGAAGAGTTGACAAAGGCTCGTAATACTATCGGGCTAAAAGGACATTTAAATCACCGTGTTGAATTGCCACGATTTGCAAAAGGTTCATGGGCATCTGGTGTTGAATCTATCAATAGTTTGATCTCAGATCTTGTTCACCCAACTATTGAAATAGCTCACGTTATTAGTTCAGTGGCGAAGGGAAATCTTTCGCAGGAAATGCCTTTGAAGATCGGCGATCACGTTTTACAAGGAGAGTTTGCAAAGATCGCTGCCGAGGTAAATGACATGGTGAAACAGTTGAACTTGTTTTCAATGGAGGTAACCCGTGTTGCCCGTGAAGTAGGTAGTGAAGGAAAACTTGGTGGACAAGCAAAAGTAA
>JBIOVR010000470.1:0-6931 GCA_044867875.1 Chitinophagaceae bacterium | reverse complement strand
TTACTCCAACTTCTTTGGCTCTTCTTGCTGAACGGCCAATGGCCAACGTTGTAAAATTGATACAGGCAATTAATAAAACTCCTGCCGCAATACTTAATAAGATCCAGATCGTTTTTGGATTGACCTGCTCGACAGATCCTCCATATATTTTTGTATCTGTATGTCCAGCTTTTAATGGTTGCAAACCAAATCGAACAGGTGGATTATTGCCTTCCCATTTATATCCTGCCTCTTTTAATTCCTTTTCTTCCTCAGGATAATATTTATGACGGAACGCTCCGAGTTTCTGAACATCATTTACTAAACCGCTGCCTGCGTTCAACTGAACATAAGTAATATAGGATGACCTGTTCCAGTTGTTAACTCCTCTTTTACCTGACTTAGTTGTTTCCATGTAATTGAAATTTCCAAGCAGATCAAATTGAATAGAAGAATTGGCAGGAATATCTTCAGCAACCGCAGTTACAGTAAATGGAACAAATGATTCTTCAACTTTAATTTCTATCGTACGGCCAACAACATTATCAGTTCCAAAAAGTTCTTTCGCTTTTGATCTTGTTATAACAAGATTCTGGAATTCTTTCAACGCACCTTGTGGAGTGCCATATTTTAATGGAAAAGAAAAAATTGTAAAAAGCGAAGGATCAGCATAGGTCATATTCATACGTCTTACAGCTCCATCAACTTTTATAAAACTTTCACCCCAGCCATCACGTAAGCGAACATAATTTGCCACATCCGGCAGATCAGCTTTCATTGCAGGACCGAGTGGTGATGGCATATATACATCACCTTCAGCTTCGCGACCATCCAAAGCATTCGTCCAGCGATATACACGATAAATATTATTTGAATTTTTATGAAAGCGATCAAAACTGAATTCGTTCACCGCATACAAAAGAAATAATGAAAAGCAGGCAAGACCAATTGATAAGCCTGATATGTTGATAAACGAAAGGATTTTTTGACGACCAAGATTTCGTACTGCGATCTTGAAATAATGTTTTAGCATGGCTTTAATTTTTATGTTGTCATCATGCGGTAATTCTATTTATCGTCCCTTGCGTCGCACACTTCTTCTTCAGGAATTCTATTCAACTTTTTTAATCTCACAGATGACACGGATTTTCACAGACTAATTCTGTGTAATCAGTGAGAACAATCATTTAAAAGCAAGATTGATCCTACCACCAGATGATCTTACTTTCACAGATACACCACCACCATTTATTTTTCCTTCCAGCTGATCATCTTCGATCTTTCCATTAAAATTTCCCAACTGATCTGTTTTAATTTTTCCTCCGGACAGATCAAGATCTACACCTTTATCTTTTGGAAGCTGCAGATCAATGTGGCCACCAGAGTTTGAAACTTTTACATACTTACCTAATTCCTTTATTTCAATATCAATACCGCCGCCGCTGTTTGATGCTTCCAAGCTGCAGGCAAGATCATAAAGATGAATACCACCGCCGGAGGTATGCGTAACTAATTCACCACTTATATTTCTTCCATTAACACTTCCACCACTTGTTGTAGCTCTTATATCTCCTTTCAGATCTTTTAAACTCAGCGAGCCACCTGAAGTGCTGAGACGAAGTTTTCCATCACAATTAGTGGCTTCAATGCTGCCACCGCTGGTTGAAAGATCAATATCATCTCTTGAATTTGCGAGATGTATGCTTCCGCCTGAAGTTCTTCCGTCTATATTTCCTCCCACATTATCTATATTCAAACTGCCACCACTGGTTGAAAACTTTTGTTCCCCTGTTAAATTGGTTAAGCTGATGCTGCCGCCACTTGTTGACAGATCAGTAGAAATATTCTTTAGTACAAAAACTTTAAAAGAAATGCTCAAACCTTTTTTCCAATCCATATTTCTTTGCTTTGGCTTTGCGATGGCTGTTAACTTATAATTGCTCACAGATACCGTGAGGTCATAATCTTCTAACCGTTTTACGATCTCTTCTTTTGAAATTTCATTTTTGCCGTTATTGCCATGAATGTATACTTCAACCTTTGTTTCAGCGGCTGAGTTTACACCTGTAACAGAAATACTTCCACCGGAAGTTTGCACTTCTGTGCTTTTTACTGATTCATTGCTTAATGATTTTGTCATGTAAGGCTCTTTGTTTTGCGCAACAACTGAAAAGCTGATGGCAATAACAAGGTTTAATAAAAAAAGCTTTCTCATAATTGATTTTTTAATTTATAATTATTCAGTTCTTAAAGATTTTATCGGGTTAGCAAGAGCAGCCTTTATGGCCTGGGAACCTACCGTTAATAATGCAATAACCATTGCAGTAAAAACAGCGATTCCAAACATCCACCAATGAAGATCGATCCGGTACGCAAAGCCTTGCAACCATTTATTCATTGCATAGTAACCAACTGGTGTTGCCAGTAAGGTTCCTAATAAAACTGGACGCAACAAGTCTTTTGATAATAAAAAACAAATATTTTGAATTGAAGAGCCGAGCACTTTTCTTACGCCGATCTCCTTTGTTCTCTTTATTGCAGTATAAGAAGCTAAACCAAATAAGCCAAGACATGCGATAAAAATTGCAATGGCTGAAAAAATTCCCAGCACTGCCTGTTGTTTTGCTTCTGTTTTATAATGCCGGTCGAACTGTTCATCTAAGAAATTATATTCAAATGGATAATCAGGAGCAGTAGCAGTGTATATTTTTTTGATGCTGGCAATTGTTGATTGCATCCGATCCGTTTTTATTTTGATCAATGCCAAACGTCTGTCTCTGCCGGGTGAAATGACCAACGGTCCGATCGGGTCTTTCAAAGAAACATAATGATAATCTTCCACCACGCCGACTATTGTTCTGCGAAGACTGTCTCTTGAAACATTTCTTATCCATTTACCAACTGCCTGTTCAGGAGTATAACCGAGTTTATTCGCGGCATTACGATTAATAAGCACTGCCTGTGCAGAATCTGTGGTGAAACTTTCCGAAAGATCTCTTCCCGCAATTATTTTTAATCCTAATGTTTTTACAAAATCAAGATCTGTAAATTCCGTACTGAATAACATCTTCTCGTCTGGTTTTGCTTGCGATTCAAAAGAGTAACCATCATGAAAACCCCCGGGTTCTCCTGACATTAATGACACACTGTTTACAGCAGGAATACTTAGCAGCTCTTTTTTAAATTGTTTTTTCTTAGCAGAAATACTAAGGTTATCAAATCGTACGATCATTGATTGCTCTTTGTTAAAGCCAACGTCAGTGTTACGCAGGTAATTCATCTGGCTCATAATAACAATGACGCTTACGATCAGCAGCACAGATATTCCAAATTGAAAAACAACCAGTGCCTTTCTAAAGAAAACCCCTTTCAACCCTGTTTTCAATTTCCCTTTTAAAGATTCGATAGGTGTAAATGAAGAAAGTAAGAATGCCGGATAGCTTCCCGCTAGCAATCCTACAATGATTATTACAGTAATTATAAAACCATATACTCTTGTATCATTCCAAAAAGAAGGTAACTGGTAGCCCAATAAATTTGTGTAAGCAGGCATCAATATTTGCACAAGTGCAAAAGAAAGAACAGAAGCAGCGGTTGCAAACAAAATAGATTCCATCATGAACTGGCTCACCAGTTGTTTGCGGACAGCTCCTAAAACTTTACGCAATCCTACTTCCTTGGCCCTGTCTGTTGCTCTTGCTGTAGCAAGATTAATAAAATTGATGCATGCAATAAGCAGGATCAAAATGGCAATAGACATAAAAATGTACACCATTTTTTTATAGCCATGCTTCACGTTATCCAAAGCGTCGGTAGAAAAATAGACATCCTTTAGTGGTTGAATGGTAAGCCCCATTTTAAACCCTGACCTGGCATAATATTCTCCCAGATATTTCTCCATGAAAGAAGGAAATTGTGCCGCCAATTGCTTTGGATCTACTGCAGGGTTTAATTGAACATACGTGAATAATCCGTTATTTGGCCATTGAGTGAACCATTCGGGTTGAAATGGACGATACAACTCTAATGGTATAACCATATCGAATTGCAAATGAGAGTTCAAAGGCACATCTGCAGCTATCCCTGTAACTTTTAATTGCTGTTGTTTATTAAATTCAAGAGTCTTTCCTATAGGGTCTTCATTACCAAAATACTTTTTAGCTGCGGTTTCGGTTAAGACAATACTATTAGGGTCTTTTAATACAGTAGCTGTATCTCCTTTGACAAGATGAAAATCAAAAAAATTAAAGAAGTTTTTGTCTGTCAGGTAAATATTTGTTTCATTGAATGAAATGTTATTGTAACTGATAAGATTATTATCCCTCATTATCCTTACTTGCTTTTGAATTGCATCAGGATAATCATTTACTAAAGCGGGCCCGTACGGAGGAGACAAATAAGGTATCTCTCGTCTTTCGCCATTATTATTTCCAACCCGCAGCACCCTGTATATATCCTTTCCGTTCTTATGAAAATTATCATAGCTCAATTCATTTATGATAAAAAGAAAGATCATCAGGCAACAGGTAATACCCACTGTCAGCCCTAATATATTAATGACTGAAAATACTTTCTGTTTTTTCAAATGCTTAATGGCTAATAATAAATAGTTTTTGATCATCACGATATTTTTATTCAGTCCTTAATGATTTTATAGGATTTCTAATAGCCGCTTTCATTGTATTCAGACTAACAACAACTAATGCCAATAATAGGATCAGCAATCCTACAGCGCCAAACAACCAAATGCTGATAGTGATACGATCGGGATATTTTTCCAGCCAATTATTCATAAACCACCATGCAAGTGGTGTTGCAATAACAAAAGCGATCACAACAAGCTTTAAAAAATCTTTAGAAATCAGCAGCAACAACTGTTGCAATGTTGCACCCATTACCTTGCGAATACCGATCTCACGAATACGTTTTTCAATAGTAAACGATGCAAGGCCTGCAAGTCCAATGCAACAAATAAAAATGGCGAGTCCTGCAAATATGTTGGTGATCCTGCTGATCAGGTCTTCTGTTAAAAATTTCTTTCCGAATTCTTCATCGACAAACTTGTAATCGAATGGAACAGCAGGGTTATATTTAATAAATACCGTTTCAATTGCTTTTAATGCCTGTTGAGGTTTTACTGAAGACTTTAGCCTGATGTTTATTGAATTGGAATTCCTGGGATCAAAATAAACAAGCATTGGATCCACTGCCTTAAATGGCGATTCCATAACGATATTACTTGTGACACCAATAACGGTATGCTTATTTGTACCATTCCGAAATTGTGTTCCAATAGGATTTTTTAAACCCATTGCTTTTACCGCTGCTTCATTAATCAACAAGTTTGCTGAATCAGCGGGAACCCCAGAAAAATCTTTTCCTTCAATGATCTTTACACCCATCGTTTTTGTATAGTCAATATCTGTTGCCATGCCTGCAACAATAAGCTGGGCGCCTGCTGGTTTCCCATCCCAATCAGGAGCAGGCATTTTCCACCATATATCTGTTATCGGTGAAAAAGATCTGTTCACCATACTGACAACTCCGGTTTTCAATAGCTCATCTCTTATTGCTGTATAATTTTTTTGTGTATCGTCTGATGCAGGCACCATGATAAGATTATTAGGATCATAGCCAATATCACGATTCTTGATATGTTGTATCTGCTGGTAAATGATTATCGTTGCTGAAATAAGAAGAATAGAAATTGCAAATTGTCCCACCACAAGAATATGTCTTGGCAATGCACTTTTTTTGCCGGCAAGAAAAGTCCCTTTTAAAACTTTTACAGGGCTAAACGATGATAAGTATAATGCAGGATAACTTCCGGCGACAACACCCGTAAAAATTATTAATGCAATCGCAGCTAACCAAAATAATGGTTGTGTAAGATCTAATGAAAGGTGTTTATCAACCAGGTCATTGAAAAACGGCAATAACAGGAAAACTGCAAGCACCGAAAGAACAAAAGCAATTGACGCCAAAATAATAGATTCAGAAAAGAATTGAAATACAAGTTGTCCCTTACCTGATCCTAGTGTTTTTCTTACACCAACTTCCCTTGCTCTTTTTTCAGAACGGGCAGTAGAAAGATTCATAAAGTTGACACAGGCAATTAATAAAATAATAATTGCAATGATGCTAAACAGACGAACATATTCGATCATTCCTCCAGTGTTCTTTCCATCTTTAAATTCACTTTGCAGTCGCCATTTATTCATTGGAAAAACGAAATAGGTGCTTATTTTTTTGTCACTTTCATCATGCTGATATTTTATCTCATTGATACTTCTTTCAAGTAGTTTCATATTTGTTCCTGCATTTACCTGTACATAAACATCCCATGAAGAGTTCTGCCAATTGGTCATGGCCCTTTTTAAATAATCATTGTCATAGTTAAATGCATTTACAAAATCAAATTGCAAAGTAGAGTTGCCGGGTACATCATCAACAACGGCGGTAACCTTTGCATCGTATTCATTATCGACTTTTATTACTTTATTGATAGGATCATCATTCCCAAAAAAAGCTTTTGCTGCAGATTTCGTTAACACGATCGAATAAGCATCATGAAGAGCAGTAGTTGCATCGCCTTTAATAAACTTGCATGAGAACATTTCAAAAAAATGAGCGCTAACCGTATAGCCTTCTTTCTTAATTTTTTTATCTCCGTAAGCCAATATATGTGGCTGCCTGTGTGTGGTAACTACCGCATGTTTTATTTGTGGAATTGCTTTTTCAATTGTGCTTGCAAGAGGAAGCACCATGTTCTGATCTGTGAAAACCTGGTTATTGAAATCACGGTTCGCAATTATTTTATAAATGCTGTTGTAATTAGTGTGAAACTTATCATAAGTAAGTTCATCTTTTACCCAAAGAGAGATTAAAATAGTGCAGGTGATGCCGATCGTAAGACCCAGTAAATTCGTTGCAGAAAATCCTTTATTTCTAA
>JBIOVR010000469.1:0-3644 GCA_044867875.1 Chitinophagaceae bacterium | reverse complement strand
TTTGCAAGGTCTTAGCCTGAGTCCTGATGGTCGTTTTATCAGTTATCGTTTATTTAAAACCGCCACGGCTGCAAAGACTACGATCGTTCCAAGTTATGTAACTGAAACTGGTTTTACTACTGACATTACAGGCAGAACTAAAGTAGGCACAGCACCAGGCACTTCAGAATTTTTTATTTATGATCGAGAAAGAGATACTGTTTTTGCTGTAAAGATTGATTCAACTTTCCCGGGCATAAGAGATCTGCCTGATTATGTAAAAGACTATCCAAAACAAATGGAACGAAGAAACAGGAGACCTACAAACAGAACAGTAACTTTTAATTCATTTGTATGGTCTGCTAATGGGACAAACGCAGTGCTTGAAATTCGTTCAACAGATAATAAGGATCGCTGGTTGATGTTATGGGATACAGTTACCCATACATTAAAATTATTGGACCGTCAAAGAGATGAGGCTTGGATCGGCGGACCGGGCATTGGATTTGGTCGTAATATCGGTTGGATAGATGATAACACTGTTTGGTTTCAATCAGAATCTTCCGGTTATTCTCATTTATATACAACTAATATAAAAACAAATGAAAGAAAAGCATTGACCTCGGGTAAATATGAAGTGCAACAAGTACAGTTAAGCAATGACAGGAAATTCTTTTATATCATCACGAATGAAGTGCATCCGGGTGAACAACAGTTTTATCGCTTATCAATTGCAGATGGCAAAAAAGAACGGATCACTACAATGACGGGTGCTAACCAGGTTACTGTTTCACCTGACGAAAAATATCTTGCTGTTCTTTATTCTTATTCAACCAAACCATGGGAATTGTATTTACAGGAAAATAAACCCGGAGGAAAAATTGAACAAATAACAAATAAGGCGCAAAGCGATGAATTCAGATCATATTCATGGAGAGATCCTGAAGTAATAACTTTTACTGCAAGTGATGGTGCACAAGTTTATGCGAGAATCTATAAGCCTGCTGATCCCGATCCAAATAAACCAGCAGTACTGTTTGTGCATGGGGCAGGCTATTTACAGAATGCACATAAATGGTGGAGCAGCTATTTCAGAGAATACATGTTCAATAACATGCTTGCTGAAAACGGTTATTATGTGATGGATGTTGATTATCGTGGCAGCGCAGGCTATGGAAGAGACTGGAGAACGGGGATCTATCGTTTTATGGGTGGCAAAGATCTAAGTGACCATGTGGATGCTGTAAATTATTTAGTAAAAACTTATGGAGTAAATCAACAGCATATAGGTTTATATGGCGGCTCTTATGGAGGATTTATTACATTGATGGCAATGTTTAATGATCCTGATGTATTTGCAGCCGGCGCAGCATTAAGACCTGTTACTGATTGGGCCAATTATAATCATGGTTATACAGCGAATATTTTGAATGAGCCATTCAATGATAGTCTTGCTTACAGGAAAAGCTCACCATATTATTATGCGAATGGATTAAAAGGTCATTTACTTATTTGCCATGGTATGGTGGATGTGAATGTTCATTACCAGGATGCAGTGAAACTTACCCAACGATTAATTGAATTGGGAAAAGATAATTGGGAGCTGGCATCTTACCCAATGGAAGATCATGGCTTCGTTGAACCTAGTAGCTGGACTGATGAATACAAAAGAATCTTTAAGCTGTTTGAGGATGTTTTAAAAAAATAAAAGATATTCTTGTATATAGATCAAAAAGCTCCGGTTTTACCCGGAGCTTTTTATTTGTGCGAATCATTTGATCTGAACACTGACGATTGTCTTTAGAATCCGGAAAGAAGTGAACAGCTAAAACTTTACCTTTAATGTATCACTGCACTTATTTAATTTTTGTTTTATGAAACAAAATATACATCGTCGCCAGTTTATACTCGACACTTCGGCAGTTCTAACATTTGCTGCATTTAAGCCCGGTAATCTTAATTTTTTTTCACAAGCACCAAGACGAGTAGCATTGATAGGTACTGGATGGTATGGAAAAAGTGATCTGTTCCGGCTAATGCAAGTGGCGCCGGTAGATGTAGTAGCGCTTTGTGATGTGGACAAACAACAATTGAATAAAGCAGCTGATATGATAAGCCAGCGTCAGAAAAATAATAAGAAGCCGGCTTTATATGGTGATTACAGGAAATTATTAGCAGAACAAAAACCGGATATCGTTTTGATCGGAACTCCCGATCACTGGCATGCACTAACTGCAATTGATGCAATGAGATCTGGTGCTCATGTATATGTGCAAAAACCGATCAGTGTGGATGTAATGGAAGGTGAAGCAATGCTTGCAGCGGCAAGAAAATATAAACGTGTAGTGCAGGTAGGAACACAACGAAGAAGTACACCACACCTTATAGAGGCAAAAAAAAATATTGTGGATGCAGGATTGCTGGGCAAAGTATCACATGCAGAAATGTGTTGTTATTTTCATATGCGCAATAATGGTAATCCTCCTGTAGAACCAGTACCTGATTTTTTTGATTATGAAATGTGGACCGGCCCTGCACCATTACGTCCTTATGATGGTTTACCACATATACGTTGGTGGCGAACATTTATGGAATATGGAAATGGCATTATGGGTGACATGTGTATTCATATGTTTGACACAGTGAGATGGATGTTAGATCTTGGCTGGCCAAAACGTATTAGTTCGACAGGCGGGATCTATGTTGATAAAACAGGTAAGAGTAATATCGCAGATACACAAAATGCAGTTTTTGAATACGAAGGACTGAATTGTGTTTGGCAACACAGGAGCTGGGGCACTCCTGCTGATCCCGAATATCCATGGGCATTCAAAATATATGGTGAGAAGGGAACATTGTGTGGGAGCACGATGAAATATGATTTTTTTCCCACTGATAGCAAAGCTGAAAAGATACATGGTGATGTTGTGTTCGAAAAAGAAAAATATCCAGAAGATCTGACTGAACCGGCAATTGAATTAAATGCGGCGCCAGCTACAAGATTACACATGATAAATTTTCTTGAAGCAATTGATAAAAATAGTAAGCCAGTTGCAGACATTGAACAGGGACATATTTCTACTGCAAGTTGCATACTTGCTAATATTTCAATGCAGTTAAATGGAAGAGCATTGATCTATGACCCAATAAAAAGAATTGTTGTCGGCGATGCCGAAGCAACAAATCTTTTACAAAGAAGATATCGGGGACCTTGGGTGCATCCACTACCTGCAAACGTATAAGTGAATTGTGAATGGTCAATGGTGAATAAAGTCAATAATTTACTATTCTTTATTTATTCTTTCAAACTTCTTAAATAAGCGATGGTCTGAGGTATTTGAATAATAATATTGCTGCTTTCGTCTTCAATAAAGTAATGTTTTATACCAATTCTTTTTGCTTCTTTCATAATGGCTGGAATATCTAATTCGCCAGTGCCTACTGCAACATCGTTCTCGGGAGAAGTAAGACCAGTAAGATCTCTTTTCGTTCCTTTCTTCATGTCTTTTACATGCATCAGTTTCCAGCGGTCGCCATATTTTTTTAGTAATGCTGCGGGATCACCCCCTCCGAAGTAGATCCACATGATATCCATTTCAAATGATACATATTCAGGATTGGTATTCTTCATAAGATAATCCAGCAGCGTTCCATTTTCATATGGC
>JBIOVR010000468.1:0-11867 GCA_044867875.1 Chitinophagaceae bacterium | reverse complement strand
ATACAGACCATGTGCCTGCTTCGTTATTGCAAAATCATGATGATGTAACTTTTGTTGTTGATGAAGCAGCAGCGGCTGAACTTACAAGATTCAAATCACCATGGCTTACCGGCGATTGCGATTGGACACCAAAGATGATCAAGAAAGCAGTGGTGAACCTGGCCCTGAAATTGAAGAAACCGGTTTTAAGCTTAACGAATACTGATTACAACGAATATGGATTGAGTGATCTGTTGGTTGAAGAAGGTGATGCATATGAAATTAATCTAAAGGTTTATTATATGCTGCGTGATTCGATCACAGGTTGGCCCGGTGGCAAACCAAATGTGAATCTGCCTACACATCCTGAACGCAGTGAACCTTATCCAAAACGCATTGTTATCTTCTCCCCTCACCCTGACGATGATATCATCAGCATGGGTGGTACGTTTCAGCGATTACATGACCAGGGACATGATGTGCATGTAGCCTATCAAACTTCCGGCAACATTGCTGTTACTGATGAATTCGTTACAAGGTTTCTTGATTTCGCAGTTGGCTTTGAAGAGATCGCTGGTATCGATACAAAGACATCAGGAAAGATTTTAGAAGATGCCAGGAAATTTATTGCACGGAAAAAAGCAAATCAGACTGATACACCAGCCATTCGTGCCATCAAAGGTTTGATAAGAAGATGTGAAGCAAAAGCAACCTGTCGCTATGTTGGTATCAAAGACGAGAACATACATTTTCAAAATCTTCCTTTTTATGAAACAGGTTCCATTGAGAAAAAACCGATGAGTGAAAAAGATATAAAGATCACGATGGAGTTATTGCGGGAAATAAAACCACAGCAAGTTTATTGTGCCGGTGATTTTGCTGACCCGCATGGTACACATATCGTTTGCTTCAATGTTGTATTGGAATCACTCAAAAGAATTAAAGCTGCCGGTGATGCATGGTTGAATGATTGCTGGCTTTGGTTATACAAAGGTGCCTGGCAGGAATGGAACATTGAAGAAATTGAAATGGCAATCCCAATGAGTCCCGACCAGGTTATGAAAAAACGCTTTGGCATCTTTATACATCAATCGCAAAAAGATATGGTACCCTTCCAGGGAAGTGATTCAAGAGAATTCTGGCAACGTGCCGAAGCAAGAAATGAAGCCACTGCAAATCTCTATGCTGATCTTGGACTTACTCACTATGCGGCTATGGAAGCTTTTGTGAGATGGCATTATTGAGATTGCTGATTTTAGATTTAAGATTTTATATTCCCAACTGAAGTAATTCTATTAAATCTCCGTTGCGAAGCTCCGTTCATCTTTCTTTTCTTTACTCAACACTTGCATTGCAGTTTATCCTGAGCTTGTCGAAGGATTGCACTCTTGTACATCAGAAACTTATTTGTTCAAAATTATGGACGAGTGCCTGAATTATATTCAGTAAGACAAATACAAAGAGGAAATTGCGTAACTTAAGTTTGTGAAGTCAACCATAAGCATCAAGCCCATCTCACAAAAATGGAGAACAATAACAAAAACTTATTGCTAAGGAATAAAGCGACTATAGTTTATAGTATCAGTTTGGCTTCTCTGCTGTTTCTTCTCAAATGGTTAGAGCTTCGTTTTATAATATTTGACCATTCATTTGAGATCTACATCGGGTTGATAGCGGTCATTTTTACTGCATTAGGTATATGGCTTGCCTTAAAACTTTCAAAACCAAAAATTGAGACCGTAGTGGTTGAAAAAGAAGTGTACGTAACCCGAAATGAAAATTTTGTTCAGGATACATTACTTGTTTCACAACTTGAACTAAGCAAACGGGAATTGGAAATATTGAGTTTATTAGCACAAGGACACAGCAACCAGGAAATTGCCGCAAAACTTTTCGTTTCATTAAGCACTGTCAAAACACATATTCAAAATCTTTTTGAAAAATTAGATGTGAAAAGACGGATACAGGCAGTTGAAAAGGCAAAAAGGTTAAGTCTTATACCTTAAAAACCTCATGCTTTGGTATGAAAACAGCTAGCACAACAAAAAATAGCCGAAAGTATGAACGGAAAAAGCTGTGCAATAGTCACATTTGCACCAGCAAAAAATAAAAAAATGAAAAAGAATATTATCATCTACGGACTTATAGCAGGCATTGTAGTTTCTATTTTAATGCTATTTTCTATCAATTACATAAGCCATGTTGACGGCAAAGTTGATTATAACACAAGTCTGCTCATCGGGTATGCTTCTATGCTCATCGCCTTTTCATTGGTTTATGTTGGCATTCGCAATTATAGGGATAAATACAATGGAGGAGTTATCAGTTTTGGCAAAGCGTTTAAAATAGGAATCACGATCGTTTTGATCGCTTCCACCATTTATGTTGTTGCCTGGTTAATTGACTACTTTTTTTTCATACCCGATTTTATGGAAAAATTTTCAGCACAGGAGCTTGACGAACTGAAAGCAAGCGGAGCAAGCCAAATAGAAATAGATAAGGAAACAATAAAAATGGCAAATATGGTCAAGATGTTTAAAAATCCATTATTTAATGCGATGATGACTTACGCTGAAATTTTACCGGTAGGGTTGATTGTAACGCTTATCAGTTCATTAATTTTAAAAAGAAAAGCAATAAGAAATTAATTTTATAGACAATGAAAAGAATATCATTGACGATAACAATAATTGCGACTTCGTTTCTATTAGGTTTCGCTTTTAAGACAACTATATCTAACAAAAAAAATACAAAAATGAAAAAAGTAACTGGAATAGGGGGTGTTTTCTTCAAATGTAAAGACCCAAAAGCAGTCAACGAATGGTATAAAACACATCTGGGATTTGATACAACCCCATATGGAACAAGCTTTGAATGGCGGGATATCGATGACAGTACTAAAAAGGGACTTACCCAGTGGAATCCTTTTAAAGAAGATACAAAATACTTTGCGCCTTCAACAAAAGACTTTATGATAAACTATAGAGTAGAGAATTTAGAAGCATTGGTTGAAGAATTAAAAAAGGAAAACGTAACTATAGTAGACAAAATTGAAACATATGATTACGGAAAATTCGTTCATATTTTAGACCTTGAAGGAAATAAAATTCAATTGTGGGAACCTAAAGACTAGAATATGATCAAATTGTTTTGGGGCATATGAGTTAGTTGTCAAGCGCATACCCTAATTTTCGAAGTTGTTTATAGAAAAAGAATTATCTATAAATTTCCACTGCTGCTTTTCCATTACTGCTCTTCATTCCCCGATACATTCCTTTAGAATTAAAAATAAGTGAAGCATTTCCTTTTGCATCTACACCGATCATTCCTCCTTCACCATCGATCTTTACCAATTTTTTCATCACCACTTTATTCATTGCTTTCTCAAGTGAAAATCCTTTATACTCCATTAAACAACTAACATCATAAGCGGCTACAGCTTTAATAAAGGGTTCTCCATGACCTGTGCAACTTATAGCACAGGTTTTATTATTTGCATACGTACCAATACCAACGATTGGACTATCACCAACTCGGCCAAATTGTTTATTAGTCATTCCTCCTGTACTTGTTGCAGCAGCAAGGTTTCCATGTACATCACAAGCAACGGCTCCTACCGTTCCAAACTTTTTATCCTCCGGATCAACACTGTGATCCAAAGCAGTCTCGTTACTCTGTTTCGTTTTAAGCAATTGTTTATACCTGAATTCAGAATAAAAATATTCATCCGGTTCAAAGGCTATCCCATTTTGCTTTGCAAACTCCTCCGCTCCTTTTCCAATCAAAAAAACATGATCGCTTTTTTTCATTACTGTGTAAGCAAGCTCAATCGGGTTTTTGACATTACAGATTGCTGCAACAGCTCCTGCAGACAGATCCTTTCCATCCATTATTGAAGCATCCATCTCATGTGTGCCCGTGTTTGTGAATACAGATCCCTTTCCGGCATTGAATAAAATATTATTCTCTAATTCGATCACAGCAGCTTTAACCGCATCCAATGCATCACCATTTTTTTCCAGTATCCTGTATCCGGCATCTATAGCTTCATTTAATGCTTTAATATAAGCAGCCTCCTTTTCTGGAGTCATGCTTTTTTTAGAAATTGTCCCCGCACCACCATGAACTGCTATTGTGAATTTTGACATGGTTGCGAATTTAACTATTTTACTGCCTTTATGACCACCTGGAAAGATATCACCAAAACAAAACTCACGCAAGGCGACTGGTCATTGATCATTGCAAATCTTATTCCGGTTCTTGGTGTTTTGTTTTTAAACTGGAATGCAAAAGAAGTCTTTCTTGTTTACTGTCTTGAAACAATTATCATCGGTTGCTTTACATTACTAAAGATGCTGATCACCGGGCTGATAAAAAAGAAAGATGACTGGCATAACCAGGGTTCAGTTTCAAAGCAACCTTTCTGGTTTTTCATGCTTTTCTTTTTAGTTCATTACGGCTTATTTGTTTCTGTTCAAATGGGAATGTTCTTTGCATTTTCTAGTTTCGGTGATCAATATGGAATAAACTTTTTTAATTTTTTTTCCAAATGGCCCTCAATACTGACCAATGATGCCTATATAATGCTTGGAGTTTTTATTTTGAGTTATGGTTTTCGCTTTACAACAGATTTTATTTTAAGCGGCGAATATAAAACTTCATCGCTGGGATACCTGATGTTTCAACCTTATGGAAGAATTTTTATTCAACAGCTGACAGTAATTCTTGGTAGCATGTTTCTTTCTTTCGGTGCTAATAAAATATTCATCCTGGTATTTGCGCTAATAAAAATTTTCTTCGAAGTTTTTATTGACTTTGATTCTTTATTCAGGAAAGCTGCCAAAGGAGAATTAAAAAATTCAGGAGAGGAGTAATTCACATTCTCTTAAAAGTTTTTCCCTGTCAACTGTAGCTGTTCCCACTTCCTCACAAACCAAACCACCGGCAATATTGGCAACCTCTGCCATCAGGTGTGCATTTTTAGTAGCTGCATATACCATTGCGGCAACAGCTATCACAGTATCACCTGCACCCGAAACATCAGCAACATTTCGCAAATGACTAGGAATGATTGCTGCATTCTGTAATTGCTGGTAAAAGATCCCCTTATCTGACAAAGTGATCAATGAAACTTTATGCTGCAATTGTTTCTGAAGTTGTTCATGAATATTTCTTAGCTGATAAATATCTGAAGTTTCAAACATCAGGTTCAAACCTTCCTGCACCTCTTTCATGTTTGGTTTAAAAATATCGACATTCTGATAGCTGAAAAAATTCTTTCTTTTTGGATCAACGGCCGTGATCACACCTGAAGCTCTGCATAAAGCAATTGCTTGTTCAATTACTTTTTCTGTCAACACTCCTTTATTATAATCTTCGAATATCAAAATATTCGGATCCTCGTGTTCAATAAAATTAGAGATCTGTTTTAGTAATGCTGCTTCCTCTTCCTGGTTGAGATCATCAGTGACCTCGGCATCAAATCTCAGCATTTGCTGATTACGGCTGATGATCCTTGTTTTATTTGTAGTTTTTCGTTTAACGCTTTTTATCAAGCCCGTTGTATCGATCAGGCTTTCTTTCAATAACTGTTCTAATTGGGCAGCTTCATCATCATCACCTATAACTCCAAGCATAAAAACTTTTGCGCCAAGGCTGCCGCAGTTAATGGCAACATTACCGGCCCCTCCTATACGCTGTTCTTTATGATGCAATGAAACGATGGGCACAGGAGCTTCTGGCGAGATCCTGTCAACTTTCCCCCATATATAGGTATCTAGCATCACATCGCCGATCACACCAATTTTTAGTGAATTAAAATCATTAAATAATTCTTCGCACTCTGTCATTTCCTTAGTTATTTATTAAATATCCTGTTTTTATTTCCTACAATATAAAATTACGGGTTAAACTAACATTATTTTCTTGTCAGAGCCGGCAAATAATTATTTATACATTTGTTATAAAGCATAAAGGCATTATGGTTCCTGCATCAATTTTAGAAAAGATATACTCACAAACCGGCATTGTTGAAAAAACAAACCATTGGAAAAAAGAAGGAAAGAAAATTGTTTTTACCAATGGCGTTTTTGACCTTTTGCATAAAGGACATATTTTTTCACTTACACAAGCTGCTAAAGAAGGAGATGTTTTAGTCATTGGGTTAAACGCCGATAGCTCTGTAAAAAGACTGAAGGGAGATAGCCGCCCTATAAACGATCAGGATTCACGGGCATTATTACTTGCCGCTTTATCCATGGTTGATGCAGTTGTGATTTTTGATGAAGACACACCACTCAAACTGATTACTTCTATTTTACCTGGTGTTTTAATAAAAGGTGGCGATTATACAATTGATGAAATTGCAGGGGCAAAAGAAGTAATTGCAAATGGCGGAAAAATAGTCATCAACCCGATCCTTGATGGATTTTCAACAACTTCAATCATCAAGGCAATTTCTCAATAAGTTCTTCTCCTTCGTTTCTTTTTTTCCTGGTCGCTACTGCAATATAATAAAGAGGGATTCCTGCCAATGCAATAATTAATCCAGGCCAGGTAAACTGAGGCTTATAAACTATTAGCAGGACACAAAATGCAACGCCCATAATAATATAAAGTGCCGGTAATACAGGATATCCAAATGACTTGTATGGCCTTTCGGCATCTGGTCGTTTCTTTCTAAGAATAAAAATTCCAAGGATCGTCATCACATAAAAGATCACAACAACAAATGAGATCATATCCAGCAATTGACCATATTTACCACTTACACTCCATGCACAAGCAATAAGACATTGGAACCACAAAGCCCATTGTGGCACTGCAAATTTGTTGAGATTACTCGCAGGTTTAAAAAATAATCCATCTTTTGCCATGGTATAATAAACTCTTGCTCCTGCTAATATCAATCCATTATTACACCCAAACGTTGAGACCATGATCAATAATGCGATCACGACAGTTCCAAGATTACCAAAGATGGCTTGTGAGGCCGCTACAGCTACCCTGTCTTTTTCGGCGGATGCAATTTCGTTTAATGGTAATACAGCTGTATACATCACATTCGTGGTTACATAAATAATTGTAACGATCAATGTGCCAAAGAAAAGTGCCAATCCAATATTGCGTTTGGGATTTTTTATTTCGCCTGCAATAAAGGTTACGTTATTCCATGCATCACTACTGAAGATGGAGCCAACCATAGCTGCAGCAATAGCGCCAAGAATTGCAGTTCCGATTAACGGAGTAAAAGTTGCCTGTCCATCAGCACTTACAGAAAGATTTCTTATTTGCCACGCATCTGTCCAGTTAACATCCCACACATCACCTTTCATCATTATCAAACCAAAAATTATAAGCCCGAATAAGCTCAGCAATTTGGTTACAGTAAAAGTTGTTTGAATCAGTTTTCCACCTTTTACTCCCCGGGTATTTATGAAAGTGAGAAAGACTATCAATCCAATTGACACCAACTGTGCAGGGGAAATTTTAAGACCGCCAATCGTAAAGGCAACAAGATCTTCGCTTACCTGGGGAACTATGTATGCAAGAAATTTTGAAAAGGCAACACCAACCGCGGCAATGGTGGCTGTTTGTATCACTGCAAAAAAACTCCAGCCATATAGAAACCCTGCTAATGGGTTATACGCTTCTTTTAAATAAACATACTGACCTCCTGCTTTGGGATACATGCCACTCAACTCACCATAACTTACCGCAGCTGAAATGGTCATAAACCCTGTTATCAGCCATACTACTATCAGCCAGCCTGCCGAGCCAACATTACGGGTAATATCGGCGCTTACAATAAAAATACCTGAAACTATCATAGAACCTGCAACGATCATCGTTGCATCTAATAGACCGAATGATTTTTTGAAGGCGGGTTGTTGTTCTGTCATAGCGTTGGTTTGGTTTTCAAGATAAGTATTTCAGCTTATAGAAAGAAAAACTCCTTTCATAAATGAAAGGAGCTCAATAATTAGTTAATAACTCAACCGGCTTATTTCTTTTTAGTATAAAATGCGTTCAGACCTTTTAATAACTCTGATGTCACATTGTAGGCAGTATCGGTATAATAAAACAATCCAGGTTCCCTTGCAATGATATAAGAGTACTTTTTGTCCTTATTGAATTCCTTACAATAGTTTTTTATTTTAGTTACTATCTCCTGCTGCCTGCTCATAAAATAGGTCTGGTATTTCTGATTAAGTTCAGCAGTCCTGTTCTTTATCTCCGCATCCATTTGGGCTAATTCATTGCCAAGTGAATCCTTTTGCCGCGGAGATAAATTACCACTCTGTGCCTGTAATTTTTGATAATAAGATTGAAAACCATTTCTCATCTGGCTGATAGTATCATTGATACCAGCTTCCCTTTTCACAACTTCAGCCTGCACTTGTTTCCATAAAAAGAAATTCGCTTCTATGGAATCCATATCAAAATAGGCTACAGGTGTTTGTTGCTTTTGAATAGCAGTATCATGATTATTTCGGATAGGTATTACAGAAGATGTATTATCCTTCTTATTAAAAAAGAGAAAAAACAATATCCCTACACTGATCAGTAAGACAATATTGAGAGCTAGTAAACCTTTATTCATGCAAGTTTTTTGGCAAGTTAATTAAAGCCTTCAGGGCAAATATACTCATTCGGGTTACTTTAGGAAACAGTTAACAGGATATGTGTTCAGAATTCTGAGTTAAAAATTCAGGGTTAAAACCTTGCCGGTTTTTATAAAAAAAGAGTAAGATTTCTCCTACTCCTTTATTATTTCATTGAACTAATATCTGAGTTGTTTATTCCTCTTCGTCATAAGTCATCGCTTCCCTGGTTGTTTGCAGCAACTCGTATTCTTCTTTGCTACCAACGATCATATTCTCAAATTCACGCAAACCTGTACCAGCAGGGATCGGGTGACCAGTGATAACATTCTCTTTCAATCCGAGCATATCATCAGTTTTACCATGAATAGCCGCTGAAGAAAGAACTTTAGTTGTTTCCTGGAACGATGCTGCAGATATCCAGCTCTGTACGCCAAGAGATGCTTTAGTGATTCCAAGCAATGTTGGAGCCGATGTAGCAGGACTTGCATCACGGAACTCAACAAGCTTTTTATCATTTCTGCGAAGAATTGAATTTTCTTCTCTTACTTCTCTTAAACTTACGATCTGACCTGCACGAAGCTTGCCTGATTCACCTATTTCAGTTACGATCTTCTTATCAAACACCCAATCATTCTCTTCGAGGAATTCAAATTTGTCTACAAGATCTTCTTCAAGGAATTTAGTATCACCCGGATCAACGATGCTTACTTTACGCATCATCTGGCGAACGATAACTTCAATATGCTTGTCATTGATTCTTACACCTTGTAAACGATAAACTTCCTGGATTTCATTCACAACATACTGTTGTACTGCGAATGGACCTTGAATTGATAGAATATCCTGTGGCGAGGTCTGACCATCTGATAATGAAGAACCAGCTTTTACGAAGTCACCATCCTGTGCAAGGATCTGTCTTGTCAATGGCACAAGATATTTTTTCTGTACACCATCTTTTGCTTCAATGATGATCTCACGGTTACCACGTTTGATAGCTCCCATAGAAACCACACCATCAATTTCAGAAACGATAGCAGGGTTACCTGGATTTCTTGCTTCAAACAATTCAGTAACTCTTGGAAGACCACCCGTGATGTCACGAAGTTTACCAAGGATCCTTGGAATCTTCACAATTACCTGTCCGGCTCTTACCTCATCACCTTCTTCGATCACGATATGGCTACCTGTAGGTAAGTTGTATGATTTGTGTTCTTTTCCTTCAACAACTAATTGAGGGATCTTTGTTTTATCTCTTGTCTCAATAACCACTTTCTCGCGGTGACCAGTTTGCTCATCAGATTCCTCACGGTAAGTAACACCTTCGATAACATTATCGAATTTGATAGTACCGTTGATCTCTGCCATGATAACGTTATTGAACGGATCCCATGTACAGATTATATCTCCTTTACTTACTTTCTGACCATCTTTTACATTCAATGTAGCACCGTAAGGAATGTTATTTGTAATTAATAAACGATCATTCTTTACGTCCATGATTCTCAACTCACCTGTACGACCGATTACTACCTGGTTCTTACCACCTTCGTTGTTTTCGATCATTACAGTTCTCAAACCGTCAAACTGAACAACACCTTCGAATTTTGCAAGTAATGTAGATTCAACAGCAGCAGAACCTGCAACACCACCCACGTGGAATGTACGAAGTGTAAGCTGTGTACCAGGCTCACCAATTGATTGCGCAGCAATGATACCAACTGCATCACCTTTTTGTGCAAGATTACCAGTAGCAAGGTTTTTACAATAACATTTTACACAACATCCGCGCCTGCTTTCGCAAGTAAGCACTGAACGAATCTCAACTGATTCTATACCGCATTCTTCAATACGTTTTGCTATCTCTGATGTTACTTCTTCACCTGCGTGAATAATGAGCTCATCATTTTGAGGATCATAAACATCGTGTAATGATGTACGTCCTTCAATACGATCACTCAATGGTTCAATAACATCTTCATTATCTTTTAATGCGCTGATTGCAATACCACGAAGTGTACCGCAATCTTCTTCAGTAATTACCACATCCTGTGCTACGTCAACCAAACGACGTGTTAAGTAACCAGCATCAGCCGTTTTCAAAGCCGTATCGGCAAGACCTTTACGGGCACCGTGTGTAGAGATAAAGTAATCCAATACGTTCAATCCGCCTTTAAAGTTGGAAAGAATTGGATTCTCAATGATCTCACTTCCTGTTGAGCCTGATTTTCTTGGCTTAGCCATCAAACCTCTCATTCCAGCAAGCTGTTTTACCTGTTGCTTACTACCACGGGCTCCTGAATCAAGCATCATATAAACAGAGTTGAAGCCCTGCTTATCGGCACTCATTTCACGGATCAATGTTTCAGTAATACGGGTATCAACACGGCTCCAAATGTCAACGATCTGGTTATAACGTTCATTGTTTGTGATGAGACCCATGTTGTAGCTATCCCACACTTCATCTACTTCACCTTTCGCCTGGTCAAGTAATTCCTCTTTTGAATCTGGAATTACAAGGTCAAGAATATTGAATGACAATCCACCCTGGAACGCTGTACGGAATCCAAGTTGTTTAATGTCATCCAGGAATTTAACTGTCTTTGGAATATTTGTGATTTTCAAAATATCTCCGATGATTTCACGAAGATTCTTTTTGGTCAACAATGCATTTACATAACCAACTTCAACCGGTACATGCTGGTTAAATATTACACGACCAACAGTAGTCTCCACCATTTTAGTTGCGATCTCACCATTCTCTCTTACCGGAACTTTTACTTTGATCCATGCATGCATGTCAACGATCTTCTCGTTATAAGCTATCACTACTTCACTCGAGTTATAAAACTTCATGCCTTCACCACGAACTTTTTCAGTTGCAAGGGTCTTCTTTCCTTTAGTAAGATAGTACAGACCCAACACCATGTCCTGTGAAGGAAGTGTGATCGGTGTACCATTCTGCGGATTCAGGATGTTATGTGATGCAAGCATCAACAATTGTGCTTCCAAAACTGCAGCGTGACTCAGTGGTACGTGAACGGCCATCTGGTCACCATCAAAGTCGGCGTTGAACGCTGTACACACTAATGGGTGAAGTTGTATTGCTTTTCCTTCGATCAATTTCGGCTGGAAAGCCTGGATTGATAAACGGTGAAGTGTTGGGGCACGGTTAAGCATTATCGGGTGACCTCTCAAAATATTTTCAAGGATATCCCAAACAACTGCTTCTTTTTTATCAACTAATTTTCTTGCACTCTTTACTGTTTTTACAATACCTCTTTC